>NZ_CAWQMW010000178.1:0-20694 GCF_963895965.1 Xenorhabdus sp. PB30.3
CTTTACTATTAATTGGTTTGTAATTATGCGTTTTAACTTCTTTCTAAAGTAATACATGAATTTTTATGCAGGTTAATGTATATGAAAATGTTTTTTCTTATGTAGAATGGAACAGAAATATTATGTTATTTTTAACTCTGATGATAGGACTTGTATGAGGAATTTTAATGTGTTTCTTCTAGGATGGAAAAAATGCAATTTTGAGCAATACAAAGAAGCTCATTCCCTTTTCGGTGGTTGTGTATTAACACATCCCAATATTGTTTCTTTTTTGAATAGACATATCTCAGATAGCCACCTCTCTTTCTATATTAAAGAAAAACAAAATTCCATTCATGGAGTCTGTTTTTCTGCTAAAAAAACAAAATTAGTAGAAAAAATACACGGTGAGTATCCACTACCGATAGATGAAGTTATATTCCCTATCGAAGCAGATAAAAAATTATTCTTACCCATAAAATCAAAGAGGCTTTCTCCTCTACATAAGGGTAATACCCGTAACGCCAGCTATAAAGCTCCTTTTAGCAAGCGTCAAATTTGCTTGATTAAGGATAATTTTTCTTACAAAACCCGCCGCAATCGTAAAAATGAGATAAACAGATTTACCCGTGCAGGTGGAGAAATTTGTTCTTCAACTGAATTCAGTGCGGAAAAATTGGTTGATATTTACATCGATCTGTATCAAAAACGCTGGAATTATCATCATTCGTCAGAAGAGCGTCAGCGTTTGCTTGAAATATACACGGAACTCAGGGAGCATATTTTTGGGTATGTATTACTCATTAATGGAATTCCATGTGCGTACGATTTTGTATTACGTGCGGATAGCCCGAAATGGATCTCCTTTGATGCCATTAATGGAGGATACGATCCTGAATATGCACATCTCAGCGTTGGCAGCATTTTGATGTGGGTTAATATCCAGGAAGCAAAAGCATTATGTCAGGCAGTAGATAAAAAGATGCGTTACTCACTGGGTAACCCTACTCTTGAGTATAAAAACCGTTGGTGTGAGACATTCCCGTTAGGAAAGATCCTTTTTTAGCACATCCTGCAAGAACAGCATGACCTCTGATGGTTTAATACTCTTCATCGTATTATCTTTTGACTTCAGAGAATGCTGTTCTTTCCCATAACCACCTATCAAACCCGGGTCTGTTGGCCCGAATAGTGTAATATTCGGACGATCAAGTGCAGCTGTCAGGTGACTCAATCCGGTATCAACAGAAACAACAGCTTTCGCGCCGGCAATAATTCGTGCGACTTCTGCTAATGTCAGTTTTGGTAATACTTCAACATGGGAAAAACCCTCTGCCAGCCGTAATGCTCGCTGGTGTTCATGCTCTGCTCCCCAAGGAAGTTTGATTTTCATACCAGTAGGCTGAATTTCTGCAATAAGCTGCCGCCAGTGCTCTTCCGGCCAGTGTTTTTCATCACGAGTGGTCGCGTGCAGGAATACAAGATAATTGCTTTTATTTTCCGTTTGCTGATTCAGAAAGTGGCGGGCAATAGCATAATTACCAGAATTTATTGGTTTTTGATAACCCAGACTGTCTGCAAACAATTCACGGATGCGCTCTACGGCATGTTGCTGCTTGCTCACAGAGTGACGCTGATCGTAGAAAAAACAGGCGAGTGGTTCACGAACGCTTTTTCTATCATAGCCATGCTTTTTGCCATGCGCCAATCGTGTCACGAAAAAAGCACTTTTTAACAGACCCTGAGCATCAATAACTGCATCATATTGTTGTTGCTGTAACTGCTCCCTGAAACGAGCCCGCTCTTCACGGATATCTTTCCTGAACCAGTTTTTTCTCCAACGACGAATCGCAACCGGAATAACGGTTTCAACTGCACTGTGCCATGTGGGAATTTGGGCAAAGCCCTCTTCAACGACCCAGTCAAATTTAATATTCGGTATGTGTTTTTTGGCATCTGTTAATGCGGGCAAGGTATGTAACACATCACCCATTGAAGAGGTTTTTACCAGTAAAACACGCATTAACGCTGGTTCTCCGCCTGTAAGAGTTTTTCCAGTGAGGTCAAAACCAGCGCTGGCTGAATATCAATAAGGCTCTGATGGTAGCCACCATCACTGTCACCTTTTCTGATCTTGTGATAGCCGGTAATCAGGCGGATCACTTCAGCTTTATCTGACAGAGGGGGAGTGAAATCAGGGCTGCTTGGACCATATAGTGCCACCAGCGGACGGTTCAGGGCTGCCGCGACATGCATTAAACCTGAATCATTGGTAACAATAGCATCACAGGCTGCGATAATGTTCACCGCTTGCTCAAGGGAAGTCTTGCCTGCAAGGTTCAGGCACTGTTTGCGGGCGTCTTCACTCAAAAGTGAGCGAATATCTTCACCGGCTTCATTGTCTTTAGCCGAGCCAAACAGCAGTATCTGATAGCCCTTTTGGGTGATCAGCTGTTCGGCAAGTGCGGCGTAATGATAATGGGGCCAGCGTTTCGCCGGGCCAAATTCTGCACCGGGACAAAAACCGATAACTGGGCGATGATCGTCGATATTAAATGCGGCGGTTGATTCCGCAATATCTTGCTCACTGACTGCCAATTGAGGCCATAACAGAGGGTGAGAAAGATCTTCCGCACTGTGTACAGTTTTCCCGTCATATGCAAGAGCGACATAGCGCTGAACCATAAGCGGAAAAGCACTTTTATTCAGAGTGCGGATATCATTCAGCAAACCGTAGCGCATTTCACCACGCCAGCCTGTACGAAGAGGGATATTGGCGAAGAAAGGCACCAAAGCAGATTTAAACGAATTAGGGAGGATGTAAGCACGATCATATTTACGTTCACGCAGTGCTACCCCAAGACGGCGGCGTTCACCAAGGGCAAGTGCCCCATGCCCCAGAGGCATTGCCAGAGCCTGATTAACCTCCGGCATTTTTGCCAGTAATGGACGACACCATTCCGGCGCCATCACATCAATTTCTGCATTTGGGTACAAAGCCTTCAAGGTACGGTAGAGGCTTTGTGACATCATCATATCACCCACCCATGATGGGCCGATCACCAATATCTTCATAAAGGTCGATTAATTATCCTGATTAAGCCATTGCATATATTCGGTAACACCTTCAGCAACGGTTTTGAATGACTTGTCATAACCCGCAGCACGAAGTTTTGTCAGATCAGCCTGAGTGAAGCTTTGATAACGACCCTTTAATTTTTCCGGAAATTCAACGTATTCCACGGCTGGAGACTTTTCTTTATGGAAATCGGTAACAGCGTCAGCAACAGCCTGGAAAGATTCGGCACGTCCAGTTCCGCAGTTAAAAATGCCAGAAACGCTGTTCTTCCAGAACCACAGGTTCACCGTCGCAACATCACCAACATAAATAAAATCCCGGCGGAAATGCTCGCTGCCTGCAAATAATTTTGGATTCTGGCCTTGATTAATCTGGGTATTTAAATGGAAGGCGACACTGGCCATGCTGCCTTTATGCCCTTCGCGCGGCCCGTAAACATTGAAATAACGGAAACCACAAATTTGAGAATCTGCATGTGGCAGAATATCACGGACATACTGATCAAACAGGAATTTTGAGTAGCCATACACATTAAGAGGTTTTTCGTACTGGCGCTCTTCAATAAAATTGTCACTGCGACCACCATAAGTGGCGGCAGAAGAGGCATACAGGAATGGGATCTGTCGCTCAAGGCAGTAATGCAGCACATCTTTAGAGTACTGATAATTATTGTCCATCATATATTTGCCATCCCACTCTGTTGTGGAAGAGCAGGCACCTTCATGGAAAATAGCATCAATATCGCCTAGATCATCACCTGCAACGATGCTGGCAATGAAATCTTCTTTATCCATATAATCTGCGATATCCAGATCAACCAGATTGGCGAATTTTGTGCCATCTTTCAGATTATCAACAACCAGAATATCTCTGTAGCCTTCGTCATTCAGTGCTTTGACAATATTGCTGCCAATAAATCCTGCGCCGCCAGTGACAATAATCATTTGGCCCACCTCTAAATAGTCAGTTCGCTTTACTTTGGTGCGTATCATATCACTTAACCCTACTGACGACAGCTGCTGATATAGGGGAATATCCTGAAATTCTGTAACATCTCAGGTTTCAGGCCGTGATCCGCTTTACAAACTTGATATTATCTCTTTCCTCTCTGTCGTCACTGGCGATATCTATAAGTAGAATACATTGTGCATTATTACTTCATTTATTCAGGTAAGCAGGAGAGAAAGATGTCAGCTTCGTTTTATCAGAAAATTAATGAGCAGTTGGAACAAACCCGCGCGGAAGGGTTGTTCAAAAGTGAACGTATTATTACCTCTGCACAAGATGCAGATATTGCCGTTGCCGATGGTAATGTCATTAATTTCTGTGCCAATAACTACTTAGGGTTGGCGAATCACCCTGACCTGATCGCGGCTGCAAAAGCAGGAATGGACAGCCATGGTTTTGGCATGGCATCCGTCCGTTTCATTTGTGGTACGCAGGATTCTCACAAAGAATTAGAAAATAAAATCGCTGAATTTTTAGGCTTTGAAGATGCCATTCTGTACTCTTCATGTTTTGATGCAAACGGTGGTTTGTTCGAAACGTTATTCGGGCCAGAAGACGCGATTATCTCAGATGCACTGAACCATGCTTCCATCATTGATGGCATCCGTTTGTGCAAAGCAAAACGTTATCGTTATGCCAATAATAATATGCAGGAACTCAGGGTACAGCTGGAGAAAGCAAAAGCAGAAGATGCACAGAATATCCTGATTGCAACTGACGGTGTGTTCTCAATGGATGGCGTGATTGCTGATCTGAAATCTATCTGTGATTTGGCGGATGAATTCGGTGCACTGGTCATGGTTGATGATTCTCACGCAGTAGGGTTCGTTGGTAAGCATGGCCGTGGTACTCATGAATACTGTGATGTCATGGGACGTGTTGACATCATCACAGGTACACTCGGTAAAGCCTTGGGTGGCGCATCTGGTGGTTATACCGCCGCCCGGAAAGAGGTTGTGGAGTGGTTGCGTCAGCGTTCACGCCCTTACTTGTTCTCCAATTCCCTTGCTCCTTCCATTGTTGCCGCATCTATCAAAGTTCTGGATATGCTGAAAGACGGAGACGAACTACGCGAGTGCCTTTGGAGAAACGCCAACTTATTCCGTGAAAAAATGACAGCGGCTGGTTTTACTCTGGCTGGAGCTGATCATGCCATCATTCCTGTCATGTTAGGGGATGCAAAACTAGCGCAGGAATTTGCCGCCGAGCTGTTGAAAGAAGGGATCTATGTGATTGGCTTCTTCTACCCGGTCGTGCCGAAAGGCCAGGCGCGCATCCGTACTCAGATCTCAGCCGCCCATACCAAAGAACAAATTGAACATGTAGTGGATGCATTTACACGTATCGGTAAGCAATTGAATATTATTGCATAAGGTATCACTATGAAAGCGTTGTCAAAATTAAGGCCAGAAGAAGGGATTTGGATGACGGAAGTGCCCACACCGGAATTGGGCCACAATGATGTGATGGTTAAAATCCGTAAGACCGCGATCTGTGGGACGGATGTGCATATCTATAATTGGGATGAGTGGTCCCAGAAAACTATTCCGGTGCCAATGGTCGTCGGGCACGAATATGTGGGGAAAGTGGTCGCAATTGGTCAGGAAGTCAAAGGCTTCAAGATTGGTGACCGGGTATCCGGAGAAGGCCATATTACCTGTGGTTATTGCCGTAATTGCCGCGGCGGGCGTACTCACTTGTGCCGCAATACAACGGGAGTCGGGGTAAACCGTCCCGGTTCATTTGCGGAATATCTGGTTATTCCGGCATTCAATGCTTTCAAAATTCCCGACAATATCTCTGACGAACTGGCTGCAGTTTTTGATCCCTTTGGCAACGCTGTTCATACTGCTCTTTCCTTTGATCTGGTAGGAGAAGATGTATTGGTATCAGGCGCTGGGCCTATTGGCATCATGGCAGCGGCTGTGTGCAAACATGTTGGCGCACGTCATGTTGTTATCACGGATGTGAATGAGTATCGCCTTGAACTAGCAAGAAAAATGGGTGTCACTCGCGCCGTGAATGTCAGTAAGGAAAATCTGACGGATGTTATGTCAGAACTGGGTATGACAGAAGGATTTGATATCGGCTTGGAAATGTCAGGAGCACCACCGGCTTTCCGTACCTTGCTAAATGCTATGAATCATGGTGGACGTATCGCTTTATTGGGGATCCCACCTTCTGACATGGCAATTGACTGGAATCAGGTTATTTTCAAAGGGCTGTTTATTAAAGGTATCTACGGACGGGAAATGTTCGAAACATGGTACAAAATGGCGGCATTGATTCAGTCTGGTCTGGATCTGACTCCAATTATCACTCACCAGTTCTCAATAGATGATTACCAGAAAGGCTTTGATATCATGCGTTCAGGGCAATCTGGCAAAGTTATTCTGAATTGGGATTAGCTGATAACATCATATACAGTTTAGTAAAATAAGTTGTTAAGAACCAGAACAGGTGCTGACGGTTTTATGAGCACCTGTTTTATTCTGTGTGGTTTTCTCTTTTATCCTTGCTTTATCTTGCATAGGCTTATCCTTCATAGTCTCTTCCTGTTGTGACTTTATTTGATCAGTACTATGTAACTTTTCAAAGTGCTGTTGCAGGATATGAATGATTGCACTGGGAACTAATGTTTCTCCAACCATTTTGAGATATTGTACTCTGGACTCTGATGTTATTCCGGATTTTGTTTTGAATCTCTGAGAATTAATACATTCTTGTTCAGTCTGTTTATCTGGCCTAGCGTGGTTGAGCAATTTGCTGGGAGCTACCAGCTCAATATCATCTGGTAATGTTGCTAACCCTTGCCGTAATGCACGAATAGTTGTTGGGTACGGGTGACCAATTGCGATAGCGGATCCTTGTTTACGAGCCAGAGCAATAGCGCGATTGAGTTGATGCAGAGTTTCTGCTTCTGTCTGAACATTATCCAGAAAGACATTCCGGCGGAGTATCTGTACAGGTGTTCCTATCGATGCTTTAGAAACCTGAGTGCTGCCAATGGTCACACTATCCAGAAAATAGAGATGATATTGAGATAGGGCGCCCATGACTTTTTTCATACCGCTAAGATTAGAAGTCATTGCGCTGCCCATATGGTTATTCATACCAGTCGCATAGGGCACTTTCTGTATGGCATCGTAAATAATGGCTTCAATTTCCTCTTTATTCATCGAAGGGTGCAGGGTATTTTTTTCCAACGGTTGTTTGCTAAGAGGTGACATTGGCAGGTGAATTAAAATTTCCCGCCCTTGTTTGTGGGCTTTTTGTGCCATTTCCCTGCCATGTGGTGAGTCAGGCAATACTGCGATTGAGATTGCAGATGGCATTTGTAATATTTTGTTTTCATTGTGAAGACGGTAGCCAAAATCATCAATGACAATAGCCAAACGTGCAGCATGAGCATTCAGAGTAAATGAAAGCACAAAAAGCGGTAATACTTTCCAGAACTGAATATGCCGAAAGCGCAGTATCCCAAATAATAGAGTGAATGAATGGAGGCACTGTATTAATAGATGCTGCACGATGGTTTCCCTCTGTTATTTTCCTAACCACGGTAACGGATTAACAGCACGTCCCTGACGGCGAATTTCAAAGTACAATGAAGGCTGCTGCTGCCCACCACTACTTCCCACCAGAGCAATCGGCTGACCAGCACGGACTTGTTGACCAACGCTGACCAGAGCACTTTGGTTGTACCCGTAAATACTCATATCTCCCTTGCCGTGTTCCACCACGACAACCAGACCATAGCCCTGTAACCAGTCGGCCAGTAGCACTCGTCCGTCTGAAATTGCTTTGACTTCCGTTCCTTCCGCTGCGGAGATAACAATGCCTTTCCAGCGTAATTCACCCTGTATTGTTTCCCCGAAACTGTGAATAACCCGGCCACGAACAGGCCAGATCGCCTGCCCGGCAGGACGACCAAGTCCACCCGTTCGAGCCATCAATGCACGTTCATCTTCCGTTGGTTTATAGCTGGAGCCTTTTTGTTGGGCTTGTTTTTGCTTAGCCGCAACTTGTGCACGAACACGTGCAGCTTCACGCGCTTCACGTTCCGCGCGAGCCTTCGCTTCCCGTTCTGCTTTTGCAATTTTATTGCGTAGGCGAGTTTCGTTTTGCCGAAGTTCAGCCAGACTCTGTTGATCTTTCTTCAATGCGGATTCGAGAGTTGTCAGCGTATTTTGCCGAGCTGTGCGGGCAACTTCCATTTTTTGTTTTTGTTGTTTTTGGCTGCTTAGTAGCGTTTGTTGCTCGTTTTGTTTGCCCTGTTGCAGTTTTTTTTGCTGATTCAGTTTATCTGTTGTTTCTTGTAGCTTAGTGATAGTCTCTTGGCGCGCCTGATTCAGGTAACTGTAATAAGCCAGTATACGTTCTTTGCGCTGAGTTTCTGGGCCATTGAGCAGCAATTCTAACCCTTGATGATTTCCTTGCCGGAATGCTGCATCCAACTGGCTGGCAAGCCGTTTACGCTGTTCTTTTTGTTGCATTAGCAGGCGCTGAATATTTTTCGTCAGGGAGGTGATTTCACTCCCTAGTTTGTTCAGGTGAAGCTGAGTACTATGCAGTGAACGACCCACTTCTGAAATGGTACTCTCTTGCTCCTTGAGCTGGCTGAGGAGTTCTGTGCGTTGTTTTTGCTGTTGTTTGACACTTTTCTCTTTTTCAGCAATATCCTGCTGAATATCTTTGAGCTGGTTTTTATTTTCTGAAATTTGATTGGCAAAGGTTCCTGAACAGAAAAAAGCAAACAGTAGGGCACAGAACAGTAAAGCTCTGCTACTAAATTGCCACTGTTTTTGCTTCTTCCGAAAGTTAAAACTTTTGAAACCCTTATGATCAGCCATTTGATTCAGTACCTTTCCCCGCTCTACACTAACTATTTATAGTACTTGTCTATTATATGTCTGTTGTGCTCGATTATTTCATGTGAAATTGCCTCTGACCAGAGAATGGACAGTTTTTTTGTCTTCCCGAATCATAATCTAAATTTTAGTGAATTTAGCTCATTTATTATCGAAAATCCTGTATCTGACCAGTTTGGCATGAAATATTTTAGCGGAATATGGCAATCAAGTATTTCATGAGGATTTTTTATTTTTTCTCGAAACTCTCCGCAAAAACTGCATTAGGTTGATGCTAACTGGCTGTAATTGACACAACACACAGGTATACTCTGTTACCTTAAGATTTTTGTTATTAACTAATGGGAGTTGTTGCCCTCCATGCTGCAAGAAATCATGCAATTTATTAGCCGGAACACGATCCTGAGCCTCGTCTGGATTGCCCTGTTAGTGGCTGTTATCGTCCTGACACTAAAAAGTGTGTTCTCCAAGAGTAAAGATATTACTCGCGCACAGGTCATCCATTTCATCAATAAAGAAGATGGTATCGTCGTGGATTTACGCTCCCGTGACGATTTCCGCAGAGGGCATATCATTGGTTCTGTTAACCTGACTCCATCCGAGATTAAAGATAACAATCTGGGTGAGTTGGAAAAACACAAAAAGCAGCCTGTTATCGTTGTTTCTGCGAATGGTCTGGAATCGAAAACACCGGCAGAGAATCTGGTGAAAGCAGGCTTTGAACAAGTTTATACCCTGAAAGAGGGAATTGCCGGGTGGACAGGTGAAAACTTACCATTAGCCCGTGGCAAAAAGTAACGAATGTTAATGTAGGCAGTATACTTACATAGTCAATATTTAATAAGGACATACAAAAGGTAAAAATTATTATGTCAGAACAAAACAACACAGAAATGGCTTTCCAGATCCAACGCGTATACACGAAAGACATTTCTTTCGAAGCCCCTAAAGCACCTCAGATCTTCCAAGAAGAATGGCAGCCAGAAGTTAAGCTGGATCTGGATACTGCTTCTAGTGAATTGGTTCAGGGAGTTTATGAAGTTGTTCTGCGTGTCACTGTTACGGCGACATTGGGTGAAGAAACTGCGTTCTTGTGTGAAGTTCAACAGGCTGGTATTTTCTCTGTTGATGGCATCGAAGGAACTCAACTGGCGCACTGCTTGGGTGCATATTGCCCGAACATTCTGTTCCCGTATGCCCGTGAATGCATCACCAGCCTGGTAGGCCGTGGTACTTTCCCACAATTGAACCTGGCGCCAGTTAACTTTGATGCTCTGTTCATGAATTACTTGCAGCAACAGTCTGATTCCCAGTCTGATGAGGCAACACAGGAAGCCTAATGAATACTGCTTCTATGACAGTTATCGGTGCCGGCTCATACGGCACCGCTTTAGCCATTACACTGGCCCGTAACGGGCATGATGTTGTGCTTTGGGGACATAACCCTGAGCATGTCCGAGCTTTGCAGCAAGCCAGATGTAATCAGGCATTTTTACCGGATGTTTCTTTTCCTGATAGTTTACAGCTTGAAGCTGAGCTGAAGAGTGCTATTTCAGCCAGCCGAAATATCCTGATCGTGGTTCCCAGCCATGTTTTCGGCGATGTTTTACAGCAAATAAAGCCCCACCTACAGCCAGATTCCCGCATTGTTTGGGCCACTAAAGGCCTTGAAGCAGAAACTGGTCGTTTATTACAGGATGTGGCACGTGAGATATTAGGCAATGAAATCCCGTTAGCGGTGGTGTCCGGCCCAACATTTGCGAAAGAACTGGCGGCAGGTTTACCGACAGCAATTGCGGTATCTGCGACAACATCTGAATTTGGTGAAGAACTCCAGCAGCTTTTTCACTGCGGTAAAAGCTTCCGAGTATACAAAAACCCTGATTTTATCGGAGTACAGCTTGGTGGTGCAGTCAAAAACGTGATTGCTATTGGTGCCGGGATCTCTGATGGTATGGGTTTCGGCGCCAATGCCCGTACTGCACTGATAACTCGTGGTCTGGCTGAAATGAGCCGACTTGGTGTTGCTCTGGGAGCGGATCCTTCCACATTTATGGGTATGGCAGGGTTGGGCGACTTAGTACTGACTTGTACGGATAACCAATCCCGTAACCGTCGTTTCGGTATGATGCTGGGGCAGGGGGTTAACGTTGATGCTGCACAGAATGAAATCGGACAGGTTGTTGAAGGTTATCGTAATACAAAAGAAGTTCGGGCACTAGCCAGACGAGTTGGTGTGGAAATGCCGATAACAGAGCAGATCTACCAGATACTATATCGTCACAAAAATGTACTCGAAGCAGCTCAGGCATTATTGGGAAGAGCGACAAGGGATGAAGGAGAAGATTCCCACGGTTAAGTTACCCAAAATATCCATACATAATATACCCTATGGATTTTAAGCTGCATCGCGGCGGCAAGGGAATGAATGAGCGCAGCCAACAAAGAGGCAACTTGAAAGACGACGGGTATAAAAACAATCACATGAGAATGATTGATATGTCTCGAGAAGAACTAAGAGAAGTTTGGGAAAATATAAAACATGAGGCGAGAGAGCTAGCCGATTGTGAGCCTATGTTAGCCAGCTTTTTTCACGCAACATTACTTAAACATGAAAATCTTGGCAGTGCTTTAAGCTACATGCTGGCAAATAAGCTGGCGACACCAATTATGCCCGCAATTGCGGTCAGAGAAGTGGTTGAAGATGCTTATGGCAGTGAGCCAGAGATGATCGAATCGGCAGCTTATGATATCAAAGCTGTCAGGTTGCGTGACCCCGCCGTAGATAAATACTCCACTCCCCTGCTTTACCTGAAAGGTTTTCATGCACTACAGGGATATCGAATTGCACACTGGCTATGGAAGCAAGACCGCAAAGCATTGGCTGTTTACATGCAAAACCAGATATCAGTTTCTTTTGGTGTGGATATTCATCCGGCTGCAAGAATTGGTTGCGGCATCATGCTTGACCACGCAACAGGGATTGTTATCGGTGAAACAGCGATTGTTGAGAATGATGTTTCTATTCTGCAATCTGTGACACTTGGCGGGACTGGGAAGGCATGCGGAGATCGACACCCGAAAGTACGTGAAGGCGTGATGATTGGTGCCGGAGCTAAGATACTCGGCAATATCGAAATTGGTCGTGGTGCGAAAATTGGTGCGGGTTCAGTAGTGTTAAGACCTGTTCCGCCACATACCACAGTGGCAGGTGTTCCCGCGAGGATTGTTGGTAAACCGGAAAGCGAGAAACCATCTCTGGATATGGACCAGCATTTTAATGGAATGAATAATGGTTTTGAGAATGGAGATGGGATTTGAGATTTCTTCTGTTTTGATAGCACAGAATTAATAACACTCAGCGCTGTTAGGCGCTGAGTGCTTATACCCAATGAATTTCGAGTTGCATCGCGGCGGCAAGGGAACTCATCCCCGGGAGCATAGATAACTATGTGACCGGGGGTGAGTGAGTACAACCAACAAAGAGACAGTTTGAAAGACTACGGGTATATGTATTAATCCCTCAATAAAGCACCCTGATAACCAAGTTGCCGCCATGCTTCAAACACCACCACTGCTACGGTATTAGAAAGATTCATACTGCGACTATCCGGTAGCATTGGAATTCTTATCTTCTGTTCGGGCGGCATGTTATCCAGCACATAAGGCGGCAGGCCACGAGTTTCTGGACCAAACATCAAATAATCACCATCACGATAACTCACATTACTGTGTGTCGGAGTGCCTTTTGTAGTTAGGGCAAATAGGCGAGCTCCGGAAGGGGATTGTGAGTTTGCTGAACTTAATCCCTCACTTTCCAGAAATGCTTGGTAATCATGATGTTGCTTGATATTGGCGAACTCGTGATAGTCCAGCCCTGCACGGCGCAGGCGTTTATCATCCCATGTGAAACCTAACGGTTGTATCAGATGGAGTTGACAGCCTGTGTTGGCACACAGACGGATGATGTTGCCCGTATTAGGTGGGATCTCTGGTTCGAATAGGACGATGTTTAGCATGTTAGCATGATGTTTGTATACAATAAAATATTTGATTATTAACTCATAGGAAGATTAATTTGTTCACCTATAGATAATGATAATAAATGTTGAATAATATATTCGCGTGAATAGTTTTTGTAAGATTCGGAAGGAGCCCAATATGGTATGAGTTTAGAATTTTCGCTATCAAATGGCCCTTGCTTCCATTCATATATAATAGCCTCTGGGCTTTTACATACTAATGTATGACAAGTCATTGGAGGAATTTCTACTGCATATATATCACTTCTCTCGCCGATTTCAGTAATATTCTCAACAATTCCTTCATGAGAGAAAGTCATGAATAAAATACAACCTTTGATAATATGGAAAAATTCCCATTGTGAAGGTAATTCATGATAATGGGGAGGGATATAACTACCATATTTAATACCAATGGCTAGCCTTTGTACAGGATCAAAATAGCTATTATGTAGATTATGGTGATGACGAAGTCTTGGTGATAATTCAGCTTTCAAAAGTAATTCATGATTAAATTTGTTGGTGAAGTATTTGACTGTCATAGATAACAACCTAATTATTTATAATAAATTTATCACATATATTTTTAGCTGCTGACTGAACAGAGAACTTTTCTTTTAGTAGATTAAATGCATTCTTACCAATACGTTCACGTAGTTCTTTATTGTTTAATAACTCTACGGCTGAATTAAATAATTTATCATCATCACCATTTATGGACACTAACCCTGATGATGATTCGTTAATCATTGTCATAAGGTCATTATCTTTATTGACGCTGCCTAATATGGGAATGCTATTAACCATATAACCAAGTAGTTTCCCAGGGAAATTATGAATTTTATGATGTTGTGACAAGCTAAATAAACCAATGTCAATAGATAATAAAACTTTTTTAAACTCTTCTTGTGATATCGAAGGTAGATAAGTAATGTTACTTAGATTGAATTTTTCTTTATATTCTTTCAATAAAGAAACCTCATCTCCTTGACCAATGAAAAGAAAATGAGCACTAGGGAATGATTTCATTTTCTTTGCTAATCTTAGAAGGTTGCCCATGTCTTGCGCTTTACCTATATTACCACCATAAAAATAAATAACTTTACCTGATAGATTTAGTTGTTCTCGTATATTACATGAGTCTATTTTCTTAGGTGAAATATCAGCCCAGTTATACAATACTTCACTTTTTTCAAAATTTGGATTGTTTCTTTGAAATACTTCTAAATTTTTTGTAGACATCAATCCAATATAATCTGCAGCTAAATAATTTTTTTTCTCAAAATATCTAAAGTATTTTGCAATAATAGAATTTTCTTTAATTAAACCTTCATCAATAACCCATTGAGGAAAAGAATCCCTTAAAATAAGATATGAACGACAACCCCATATTTCTTTTATTTTATCAACTAGCGATCCAAAAAAAATTGATGGAGAGTAATAAATCACTCCATCTATTTTTTCTGATTTAAGTATAACCTTTAAATAATTCCACGCTCTTATGGATAAAAGAGATTCATTAAATGCTCTAGTAATCATAGGTACATCTTTAATTTTTCCACTTGGAAATTTGATTACCTTAATTCCTTCGATAATGATAGTTGTTAAATTTAAAGATTTATAATTTGTATCAGGTGTTATAACTATGGGGTCATGTCCCTGATTTAATAACTCAAGAGAAAGCTCGTGCATCATTTTTGCTGCAACTCTTGTACTATGTGGTAAGTAATCGTCGACTATGATAGCAAGCCGCATTAATACTCTCTCCAAACAGTTCTTTTCACGTAATCTGTATAGCTATGGATTATCCTGACAACTTTATCTGAAATATTTGGCATACTGTAATCATAAACTTGGCGTAATAATCTTTCTTCTTTTTTAGATTGATCGTCAAGAATAATTAATGCTTGCAAAATTCTTTCGATTTCGAGTCCTACCATCATTACTGCAGCTTCTTCCATTCCCTCAGGACGTTCATGTGCTTCACGAAGGTTTAATGCAGGAAAATTAAGGATAGATGATTCTTCATTGATTGTACCACTATCAGAAAGAACTGCTTTCGCTGATAATTGGAGTTTATTGTAATCTGTAAAACCTAGAGGTTTTAATAAACGTATATGTTTATTAAATGTAACACCTTCAGAATCTATTCTTTTTTGTGTCCTAGGATGAGTAGAAACAATCACAGGGATATTATAATTTTCTGCAATAGAATTTAAGACTATTACTAGCTTTTTGAAGTTTTTATCTGAATTAATATTTTCTTCTCTATGTGCGCTAACAACAAAAAATTGTCCTGGACTCAGTTCTAGGCGTTTTAGTACATCTGATGATTCTATATCGTGGATATGATGCATTAAAACTTCATGCATAGGGCTTCCTGTTTTAATAACCATGTCAGGTGGAAGTCCCTCTCTTAGTAAATACTCTCTAGCTATGGTACTGTATGTTAGATTAATATCTGCAGTGTGATCAACTATTCTCCTATTAATTTCCTCAGGTACTCGCATATCAAAACAACGATTACCTGCCTCCATATGGAATGTTGGAATTTTGCGGCGTTTTGCAGGTAAAACAGACATACAGCTATTAGTATCGCCTAAAACTAACATAGCGTCTGGTTTTTCTTGTTCTAAGATACTATCTATAGCTATGATAACTTTACCAATCGTTTCAGCACCGTTTATACCCGCTGCATTTAGAAAAAAATCAGGTTTACGAATTCCTAAATCATCAAAAAATATTTGATTTAGCTCATAGTCATAGTTTTGTCCTGTATGTACAAAAATGTGCTCACAATATACGTCTAAACGAGAAATTACTCGGGAGAGCCGTATAATCTCGGGTCTAGTACCTACGACTGTCATTATTTTTAATTTTTTCATGTTATTATACCTTATGTGCTATTGTGTCTGGATGATCTTTATCAAAAATTTCATTTGCCCATAACATAACTATAAGTTCATCATCTCCGATATTAGTTATGTCATGAGACCAACCTGGAATTGTTTCAACAACTTTGGGCTGTTTACCAGATGCATAAATTTCAAAAACTTCATCTGTTATGACATGTCGGAAGCCAAATCTTGCTTTACCTTTAATAACTAAAAATTTTTCACTTTTCACATGGTGATAATGACCACCACGAGTAACTCCAGGATGAGCAGTAAGAAAGGAAAACTGTCCTGAATCTTCGGTCTTCAGCATTTCGATAAAACTACCTCTGGAATCCTCATGTTTTATTAAAGGGTAACTGAAGCATGTAGGTGGCATATAGCTGATATAGGTGGCGTAGAGTACTCTTATAAATCCAGTACCAACTTTCTCAGTTAGTAATGTTTTTTGTCCATCCCGAAACTTATATAAATATTCTGAAATTTCACCAAGAGTTACTTTATAGATAGGATCTAATTTAATATAAATTTTGTTACTTGATTTATTAAATAGCAAACTGATGAAAGAGTCTATAATTGTATCTATATGGACTAAATTGAGTTCAGTACTCGGTTCATGTATTTCTATAGGTAAATTATGACATATGTTGTGGCAGAATGTCGCTACAACTGAATTATAATTGGGTTTGCACCACTTACCAAAAACATTAGGTAATCTATATATGTATATAGGATTATTTTTTTCTGTATGGAGATTTAGTAAGTGTGTTTCTGCATGTAGTTTACTCTGACCATAAAGGTTAGATTGCTCTACTTGAATTGAAGATGTGAAAGCAATTGGAGTGTTTTTATTGTTTTCTTTAACTAAATTGCAAATATTTTTTGTTAACCCGGAATTAACATTAATAAAATCATTTTCGTCTTTAGGGCGATTCTCACCTGCTAAATGGAAAATAAAATCCGCTTGACTAATACACTCATTAAGATATTCAAGATCATGATTTCGATTGTATTTCAGGATTTGAATATTTTGGAGTTCTAACAGCTTAATGCAGAGGTTTTTTCCTATAAATCCATCAGAACCAGTAACTAATACTCTCATGAGATTAATCCTCAGCTATTGCATTTTCACCACGAACGATTTTTTTAATGAATTCTAATTTTAGTAATAATGCTTTCATTCCTTCAATATCTAATCTTTGAGTATTATGTGAGTTATAATCTTCTAATTCATTGATAATCTCATTCCCTTGATCAAAATATTTTCCATAGTTTAGATCTCGATTATCTGGAGGGACACAGTAATAGTTGCCCATGTCAATTGCGTTTGCCATTTCTTCTCTACTCAAGAGTACTTCATATAATTTCTCTCCATGACGTGTTCCAATCATGTCAATCGGATAATCTGATAGTTGTAATAGCTCAAGAATGGCTTTCGCTAATACTTCAATAGTTGCAGCAGGTGCTTTTTGAACGAAAATATCTCCATTATCACCATGTTCAAATGCATAGAGTACCAAATCTACGGCATCTTCCAACGTCATCATAAATCGAGTCATATTGGGATCTGTAATTGTGATTGGTTTTTTTGACTGTATTAGGTCTATAAATAGAGGAATAACAGATCCTCGCGAAGCCATAACGTTACCATAGCGAGTCCCACAGATGACTGTTTTATTTGGCTCTAAATTTCTTGACTTCGCTACCATAACTTTTTCCATCATGGCCTTAGAAATACCCATAGCATTAATAGGGTAGACCGCTTTATCAGTACTAAGACAGACTACTTTTGAAACGTTATTAGTTATAGCTGCTTCGAGGACATTTTCTGTACCAAGGATATTAGTTCTAACTGCTTCTAGTGGATAAAATTCGCAAGATGGGACTTGTTTTAATGCGGCTGCGTGATAAATATAATCAACCCCTCTCGTCGCATTCAAAATACTGTTATAATCTCTAACATCTCCTATATAAAATTTTATTTTAGGATTGTTATAAAATTTACGCATATCATCTTGCTTTTTTTCATCTCGACTAAAGATTCTAATTTCACGTAATTCAGAGTCTAAAAACCTCCTTAATACAGCATTACCAAAAGAACCCGTACCACCTGTAATCAATAAAATTTTATCAGTAAACATCATAGAACCCAATTTGTTAGTTAATTAAATAGATAATCCAGAGTGATAAATATCATCTTTTTGTGATGCTGTTGGATAATTTATAAGGACTGCACGATATTTTCCTTTAAATACAAAAAGACTACCTGCTGCAGCACCGACAACACCACATGTATTTATTAATTTTATAATATCTTGATGGGAGCCTGCTCCACCTAGGAATGTAATCGGTATATTAAGCGAAGATCTCATTTGTTTCGCTAACTCTAAATCATACCCTTTCATTTCCCCATCATTTTCAACTGAGTTAATTACAATTTCACCTGCACCTTGTTCTTGTACAGTTTTGGCAAATAACATGGGATCTATTTTATGTATCTTTTTAGCATTATTAGTACAAAGTTCATACCCTTTCTGGAAAAATCCTGATTTCTTTTTGATATCTAAAACTACAACTACACTTTGTCTTCCTATTGCATCTGAAATTTTTTTGATTAAAGTAGGCTCACTAATAGCGGCTGAGCTAATAGATATTTTTTCTACACCGAGATCTATAATCCGAGAGGCTTGCTCTGCAGTTTTTATTCCTCCACCATAGCATAATGGCATACGACATTCTGCAGCTAATTTGGCTATTAATTTATAGTTAGGTTCGACATTATTAACACTTGCGTCAATATCAATAACAATTAATTCATCGGCTTCTTTTTCGTTAAATATTTTAACTGCATTGATTGGATCTCCAATATATTTAGGAGATTTGAACCCTTGGGTTTTGACTAATCCATTTTTATGTATTAATAAACAGGGAATGATTCTAGGTCTTAGCATTTTATTATAATTCCGAAAAATTCTTAAGTAACTTTGCTCCTGAGCTATGGCTTTTCTCAGGATGACATTGTATGCCATAAATATTTTCGGAAGATATTACGCAATCGAAATTAAAGCCATATTCTGCTGTAGCAGCTACATGCTCACGCTCTTGGCATGTAAAATAATAGGAATGGAGAAAGTAGAATCGAGGAAAATTATCAAATCCTTTGAATAAAGGTCCATGTAATTTAATAGATATATCATTCCATCCCATATGGGGAAGTGGTAAGGAGTTTGACTGAGGATTTGAAGAAAAAGAACGAACATGCCCCGGAATCCAATTCAGACCCTGTAATTTTCCTTCATCACTGCTCCCTGCAAGCATCTGCATACCTACACATATGCCGAGAATAGGTATTTTTTTATCGAGAACAAGTTCTTCTAAAGCTGGCCTCATTCCCGATTTGTTAAACATTTCCATTGCATGATCAAAAGCACCAACTCCGGGTAAAATGAGGTGTGTTGCATCTTGTAATTCGGTCGCTGTATGAGCTCGTTTAGCTACTATATCAAGGCGTTTAAACATATTCATAAATGCTTGAATATTACCAACACCATAATCAACAATACGGATCATCTAAAATACCTTTTTTCTAACCCTAAGCGGCGCATTATGTTAGCACCTAAGCCAATCATCCAACGTTTATTGCGGTAATCTCTATAAGTTTTTTTCGGTAATTCAAAAAGATCTTGTAATTCATCCACTGTCAAATCTAGTTTATGTGCGACAAATTCAAATTCTTGCTTTAAAAAATGCTCATCCATCTCCGGGTGGGAAATTCGTTCTAGTGCTTCTTCACGGGTCATCTGCCCGGTTAAAATTAAGCTGGAAAAATGAGCTCGACGCTTATGATAACCAAATCGGCGGGGGAGCCAGTAGTCTTCATAAAATCGGGTAAAACGTGACTCATGATGTTTATGTTTGAATCGTTGCCAACCGAAACGCTGTTCAAGCTCATCTTCGGCTTGTTGCTTGGTAAAGGGAACAAGATTCAGTGGATGATGCACTTTCATCCCTAGCATCTTTTGGTAGAAGACCTTATAAACTAGAATGTCTGTTAAAGGAAAAGACTCTAGTGGTTTCTTACCAAATTTACTATGAATATCTTTAAATAACCTAGTATCAATTCCCAGATACCCACCCCACTCTTCCGGTTCACGACAACATTCAGTGGAAAAATTAGAACCAGTAATAATATGTTTAATGCCATGCTGGCGAGCAAATTTATATAATCCAGAGAAAAAAGCGGCATCTTGAACTAGATCCTGATCAGGAATACCGGAGCGAAGAAATGCAACTTGGAGATCTTTCATTTCTTCCCAGTTAACTACTTCCGTATAGAGTTCTAAGCCGAGTCCTTCAATTAGCTTTTCTATGTTCCCAACAGCTTGGTCGGTGTTCCAACCAGCATCTACATGAAATAATAAAGGGCGTAATCCCATCTTTTCTTTTGCTATATAGGCTGCATAGGAGCTATCTAACCCTCCAGACAGACCAATAATGCAGTCAAAATCTTTTCCTTTACCATCAGTCCTAATTTGATCAGCCATAGTCATAAGCATTTCATAGCCTTTTTCACCAATATGCCAGTTTGGTAGGATTATTGACTCATAATTATTACAATAATCACAATGTCCATCATCATCAAAGATGATATTTGGATCTGAAGTATCCATTATACAATGAGAGCATATTTTATAAGACATTTTATACAGTACCTTATATTTTAATTTTATTTAACATCATAAGAATATTACCGATATAATCGAGCTGCTAGCACACGATAATCCAATAATTTTCTTGCTATTTTGTAAGAGTTAGATTCCATAATTTTTAATATATTGGGG
>NZ_CAWQMW010000179.1:0-20563 GCF_963895965.1 Xenorhabdus sp. PB30.3
AGTTGGGGTATCGTACTCTACGTGAGAAGTAGAGATGGTGATACCACGTGCTTTTTCTTCTGGTGCGTTATCGATCTGATCGAATGCACGTGCGTTACCGCCGTAGGTTTTTGCCAGAACGGTGGTGATTGCAGCAGTCAGGGTAGTTTTACCGTGGTCAACGTGGCCGATAGTACCAACGTTAACGTGCGGTTTGGAACGTTCAAACTTTTCTTTAGACACGACTCTATTCCTTAATACCGCTCCCCCGTCACAAATGATGAGGGAGCCAAAAAGATAGTAAACTCGAAAACTTATCTAGCTTTACGAGCTTCGATAATAGCCTGAGCGACGTTGCTAGGCGCTTCGTTGTACTTCAAGAACTCCATGGAGTAAGAAGCACGACCTTGGGTCTGAGAACGCAGGTCAGTAGCATAACCAAACATTTCAGATAATGGTACTTGAGCACGAACAATTTTGCCCGTAGCTACATCATCCATACCATCGATCATACCACGGCGACGGTTCAAGTCACCGATGACGTCACCCATGTAGTCTTCTGGTGTTTCCACTTCGACTTTCATGATTGGTTCCAGCAGAACTGGCTTCGCTTTCATGAAGCCTTCTTTAAATGCCATGGATGCGGCAATTTTAAAGGCGATTTCTGAGGAGTCAACGTCATGGTAAGAACCGTCGAACAGAGCAACTTTAACGTCAACGATTGGGTAACCTGCAAGAACACCACTCTTCAGCTGTTCCTGAACACCTTTGTCAACGCCTGGGATGTATTCTTTAGGAACAACACCACCAACGATTTCGTTCACGAATTGGTAACCGTCGCCACCTGCTTCCAGAGGCTCGATACGTAGCCAAACGTGACCGAACTGACCACGACCACCGGATTGTTTAGCGTGTTTACCTTCCTGCTCAACAGAAGCACGGATAGTTTCACGGTAAGCAACCTGAGGTTTACCTACGTTCGCTTCAACGTTGAATTCACGACGCATACGGTCAACCAGTACGTCGAGGTGAAGTTCACCCATACCTGCGATGATAGTCTGACCAGACTCTTCATCACTGCTCACGCGGAATGATGGGTCTTCTTGTGCCAGACGGCCTAAAGCGATACCCATTTTTTCTTGGTCAGCTTTAGTTTTTGGCTCGATAGCAACAGAGATAACTGGCTCTGGGAATTCCATGCGCTCCAGAATGATTGGAGAGGCCATGTCACACAGAGTGTCACCAGTAGTTACATCTTTCAGACCGATAGCAGCAGCGATGTCGCCTGCACGGACTTCTTTGATTTCTTCACGTTTGTTGGCGTGCATCTGAACGATACGACCAAAACGTTCTTTCTTATCTTTAACCGGGTTCAGTACAGTGTCACCAGAGTTAACAACACCGGAGTAAACACGGAAGAACGTCAGGTTACCCACGAATGGGTCAGTTGCGATTTTGAACGCCAGTGCAGAGAATGGCTCGTCATCGCTTGAATGACGTTCTGCTGGGGTATCTTTGCCATCTGGCAACATACCTTTGATAGACTCAACGTCAGTTGGCGCTGGCAGATATTCGATAACTGCATCCAACATTGCCTGAACACCTTTGTTCTTAAATGCAGAACCACAGGTAACCAGGATGATTTCGTTAGCCAGAACACGCTTACGCAGAGCTGCCTTAACTTCGTCTTCAGTCAGCTCTTCACCGCCCAGATATTTGTCCATCAGTTCGTCTGATGCTTCTGCTGCGGATTCGATCAGGTTCTGATGCCATTCCTGAGCCAGTTCAACCATGTCAGCCGGGATATCTTCATAAGTGAAGGTAGTACCCTGATCAGCTTCGTTCCAGTTGATTGCTTTCATTTTCAGCAAGTCAACAATACCAGTGAAGGTATCTTCTGCACCAATCGCCAGTTGCAGAGGAACTGGGGTAGCTGCCAGACGAGTTTTGATCTGCTCAACAACGCGCAGGAAGTTCGCACCCATACGGTCCATTTTGTTAACGAACGCGATGCGTGGAACATTATATTTGTTAGCCTGACGCCATACGGTTTCAGACTGAGGCTGAACACCACCAACTGCACAGTAAACCATTACTGCACCATCAAGAACACGCATAGAACGTTCTACTTCGATAGTGAAGTCAACGTGGCCTGGGGTGTCGATGATGTTGATACGGTGTGGCTCATACTGTTTAGCCATACCGGACCAGAATGCAGTAGTCGCTGCGGAGGTAATGGTAATACCACGCTCCTGCTCCTGCTCCATCCAGTCCATCGTTGCTGAACCTTCGTGAGTTTCACCGATCTTATGGTTTACGCCTGTGTAAAACAGAATACGTTCAGTTGTTGTGGTTTTACCGGCGTCGATGTGGGCACTGATACCGATATTACGGTAACGTGCTATAGGTGTTTGACGAGCCATTTTTTCCTCTCTCGTGGGCGTTCTTCAATTTGGAGAACGGGCAGCCGCAGCTACCCAGAACATATTCACTGCCGATGGATTCCAAAAAAATGGATTACCAACGGTAGTGTGCGAACGCCTTGTTAGCATCTGCCATACGGTGAACGTCTTCACGTTTCTTAACAGCAGCGCCTTTGTTTTCAGCCGCATCAGATAATTCATTCGCCAGGCGCAGAGCCATAGACTTATCACCGCGTTTACGAGCAGCATCAACGATCCAACGCATTGCCAGAGCATTACGACGAACCGGACGAACTTCAACTGGAACCTGATAGGTAGAACCACCTACACGGCGAGATTTAACTTCCACAGTCGGGCGCACGTTATCCAGTGCCAGCTCGAATGCTTCCAGATGTTCTTTACCGGAACGCTGAGCCAGGGTCTCAAGCGCACCATATACGATTGCTTCTGCGACAGACTTTTTACCGTCTACCATCAGGATATTTACAAATTTGGCCAGCAGTTCTGATCCGAACTTTGGATCTGGCAGAATTTTACGTTGACCAATTACACGACGACGTGGCATGGAAATACTCCGTTTCGAATTTCAGGGTTGTCCAAAACTCTACGAGTTTATTTTGACATTTAAAGTGAACAATGTTTGGCCTTACTTAACGGAGACCCATTAAGCCTTTGGCTTCTTCACACCGTACTTAGAACGAGCTTGTTTACGGTCTTTAACACCGGAACAGTCCAATGCACCGCGAACAGTGTGGTAACGCACACCTGGCAAGTCTTTAACACGACCGCCACGGATCAGGATAACGGAGTGCTCTTGCAGGTTGTGGCCTTCACCACCGATGTAAGAAGTCACTTCGAAACCGTTAGTCAAACGAACACGGCATACTTTACGCAGTGCTGAGTTTGGTTTTTTTGGAGTGGTAGTATATACACGAGTACATACGCCACGTTTTTGCGGGCAAGCTTCCAGAGCAGGAACGTTGCTTTTCACAACTTTCGAGCTACGAGATTTGCGAACCAGCTGGTTAATAGTAGCCATTATTAAAAAAACTCCTGGTTTTTTTGCTTCGTAAACACGGATTTTACCCTCTGTCAGCCATGATGACAAAACGAGAGGACGCGGAATTTTATTGCTGACTTGACGAGGTGTCAAGAAATATACAGTCTTTCTATATGTTGGTATCTGTCAGTATTCTGTCAGCGCACTAAAAAGTTCACAGTCCACTGATTTATTAACTGAATGATCACAGGCAATATCTGCGGAAAAAATGCGGAATATTTACCAACTTAAACTTTGCTGATGTTTCACCGTTAAACTGACAAAGCCATTGTAATTGACCATCTTTACATGCTCTGAAACCCGCTCCGTAAGCCCCCGGGCATCCAGATCCTCCTGTAAGGCATAGATACCCGCACCCGTGTGAATCAGCTCAGCTAAATAGGGATTGCCATGAACACCCAGTAATACCCCATTTTGCAGCATCAGGACATCATCTGCATCAGTGATCAAGCCCAGTATTGCATTGAAGTCATTCTGATAAGGTGAGCATCTAACAGTATATAACATGTCATCTCTCCAAAGTAGATTAAAATTTCAACACAACATCGTAGCCCGCCAGCATTTGCCGGATTGCCGCAGCCGAGAGAAACTCAGCTTCCAGAATAAAATCATCTTCTGGAGCAAATCCTCTAACCGTCAGATCTTCCAGGCAGATATAACATTTCTCAATGTCATACAGAGGTAAAATCTTAAATGTTGAAATATAGTCACGTGACAGGATTTTATCCGGCTGCTGGTTGGACAGCAGCTGAAGTACTCCATCAGAAATAAAGAATACGCCGACCTGCTCCGTCAGTGCTGATGTTGCAAGCAGTGCATCCAGCCCTTCTCTACCAGCAGAAGAGCCGTGGGGGGCTTCAGTAAAAATGAAGGCGATTTTTTTCATTATAAATGTCTTCCTGTTATGCCCCTAACCCTGTGCCATTAATCCATTGTACCCTTAAAATTGTACCACGCGATCACACAGCATCATGGCCTCAGCCAAAGAACCAAGACCACTGAGTTCAAAACCACCGGCGAGATTTGCGGACTTCAAATCCAGTTCACTTGCCTGCTGCTCATCCACGACACCGCGTCGTAACGCGGCTGCAACACAAATAAACAGCTCAGACTGATGCTGAACAGCCAATGACTGCCACGCCCTGACAAGATCAACCTCATCATTGGCAGGTGCAGTCAGCTGATTACCGTTCTGGACGCCTTCACGATAAAAAAACACGCTATGCAATTTATGACCAGAGGCAATAAGTGCCTGAGCAAACTGATAGGCACTACTGGCTTGCTGAGTCCCGTATGCCGGCCCGGTTACCAGTAAGCAGTAAGACAGTGGCAACATTACTTCTCCGGGTGTGCACATTCACCGTTTTTAAACTGGCGAATATAGAGGTATACCGTATGCTTGGAGATATTCAGGCGGTCAGCGACCTGATTAATCGCATCTTTGATATCAAAAATGCCCTTCTCATAAAGGTTCAGAACAACCTGCCTGTTTTTGGCATTATTGGAAACATTGCGATCCGCATTCACTTCTTCGATAGTGAATTCCAGTGTCTGAGCAACAAGATCATCCACGGAAGAAGCAAAATTAACGTTTGAAGAAACCTCGTGAGTTTTTTCAGGGATAAAAGTCTGAATAATTTCAGAAAAAGGCACATCAAGATTCATGTTGATACACAAGAGCCCGATAACCCGACGCTGACGATTGCGAATAGCAATAGTGACCGATTTCATCAATGCGCCACTTTTCGCCCTTGTGAAGTAGGCTCTGGAAACAGAAGAGTCTTCATCAGTAATATCGTGCAGCATCCGTAATGCCAGATCGGTAATAGGAGAACCGATTTGACGACCGGTATGCTCTCCGTTAGCTATTCTGACAGCTGAACATTTAAGGTCTTCCAGTGAATGAAGAACAATTTCACAATGCCCACCAATCAGCATAGCCAGGCCATCAACTGCCGCTTCATAAGACTTTAAGATTTCATGATCCGTTTCACTGAACGGTTGATTTTCCAGTAAATCAATATCGCTGCTATCACCGGATATTTTATCACCAGATATTTTTTCACCAGAAAATAACGGGGTAGACATGTAATACACCATCCTTCAAGCTTAGACTCCGCCTCACCAAAACATCAGGGAGAGATTTATTATAACCGCACTTAGCAGAAAACATTTTTAATACGCTGTATTCTATCCAGAATAATGACGTTAAAACTACACTAAATTATCGTCAAGTTCTCGCTGGGCAGACCATTCGGCCTTATCACAGCTTAGTGTTCGAATACACCTGATATATGAGAAAGTTATTCTATTTAATACCGTAGAAAATAATAAGTGGTCAAACTCATTTTCTATATTTAATCTTTATAACTTATCAAGTCGAAGTAAATATTCTCATAACAAAACAGGGGCATGATAGCCCCTGTTATAAAATCACGTATTAATTACGATGAAAATTATTTTGTTTTCGCGCTAGGTTTAATATCCAGCAATTCAATTTCAAAGACCAGAGTTGAGTTAACCGGAATTCCCTGAACACCATTTTTACCATAAGCTAACTCAGGTGGAATAACCAGCTTCATTTTTCCACCTTTTTTCAGGTGCTGAAGACCTTCTGTCCAGCCAGGAATAACACCATCCAGAGGGATAGACAGAGGTTCTTTCCGGTCATAGGAGCTATCAAACACTTTCCCGTCAATCAAAGAACCTTTGTAGTTCACGATGACAGTATCGGTTGATACAGGAGTCTTGCCCGTTCCTTCACGTTCAACTTTATACAAAAGACCTGATTTAGTTTTGACTACTCCAGCTTCCTTAGCGAACTGTTCCCGGAATTTATTTCCTTTCTCGCTATTTTCGCTCGCTTCTTTTTCCATTTTAACTTGTAAAGAAGCCCTGATTTTTGCATCAAACTCACTGAGGATCTGCTGAATTTCGCTATCATTCAGTTTGCTTTTATTATTTATTGCGTCTCCAAAGCCAGACATAACCTGAGATTTATCGAGATCGATACCCAGAGCTTTCTGTTCCTCTAAAGATTTTTCCATATAACGACCAATGGAAGCTCCCAACGCATAAGAGTTCTGCTGTTCTGCGGTCTTGAAAGCTTTATTCAATTTCACTTCGTCGCTGGCTTTTGCTTCATTAGCCATTACATAAGGTACACCGAATGTCATTGCCAGTGTAGTTGCTAACAAAGTTGTTTTTAAGAATGATTTCATCATATTCTCCAATAAATTTGACTGAATTTGTCATCAGCAAAAATCATGCAACCACATGTACTATAACTGCCTACTAAAACCAATAACAATATTTGCTATACATTGGCCTGAAAAAGATTAGCACTATATTGATGTCAAAAGCTTTTTACTTATTCCGTTTTTTCTTCACTTTTCTCTGCCCTCACCTTTGCCAAAAGGTTTATACCCAATGGATTAGTTGCATCGCGGCGGCAAGAGAACTCATCCCCGGGAGCATAGATAACCGTATGTTTATAAAAACTGTGACCGGGGTGAGTGAGCACAGCCAACAAAGAGGCAACTTGAAAGGCGAAGGGTATAGGCATCAGGCTACCGGTATTATAGTATCAACCCGATTAGAATAATCATTTCACCATGAAATTAAATGAACAAACAACAAACAAAGATGAGAGGGGGAAATAATGGAATTATCCAGCTTTGAACAAAGATTTGAGCAATTGGAAACTAAACTAGCCTATCAGGAAATGACCATTGAAGAATTAAACCAAGAGGTTAGAAAGCAGCAGGTAGAAATAGATAGACTGAAAGAGCAGTTAAAATTAATGACCGAACGACTGAAAACCCACCAGTCATCAATTATCGCACCAATGTCAGAAGAAACACCCCCTCCGCACTATTAAGAGCCTACTTCGTGGAGACAGCCCCAGCATGACTGATCAGAGTCAATACCTGCCAGCAAAGGCCGGGGCAAACCATAAAAAAGAGAAGCCCGTCAGCTTCCCTTTTTTCCTGCCAATTAGTGGCAGCTACCGCCGCAGCAGCTGTGCTCTTCGTGATCATGCTGGTGATCGTGATCACCACAACCACCCTGACCATGCACGTGACCGTGAGCCAGTTCTTCTTCTGTTGCTTCACGAACCGCAACAATTTCAACGTTGAATTTCAGGTTCTGACCAGCCAGCATGTGGTTGCCATCAACAACAACGTCATCGCCTTCTAAAGCGGTAATTTCAACAGGTACTGGCCCCATATCAGTATCAGCCAGGAAACGCATACCCACTTCTAATTCTTCAACGCCAACAAAAACATCTTTTGGTACGCGCTGAACCAGGTTTTCATCATACTGACCATATGCATCGTCAGCTTCAACGCTTACATCAAAGCGCTCACCAGCCTCACGACCTTCCAGTGATTTCTCTAAACCGCTGATCAGGGAACCACGGCCATGCAGATAGTCTAACGGTGCGCTCACCGGGGACTCATCAACTAAAACACCATCTTCTGTTCTTACTTGATAAGCCAAGCTGACCACCAAATCTTTTGCTACTTTCATGACATCTCCTACAATACCCGGGTAAAAACGTGAGGGAAAATTCTTACGTTACGACTAAAAATGCCGCTGATTGTACCGGAATTCTACTTCACTGTATCTGGTAATGAAAAAATTTATCCATTATCTGTTGTAACTTAGTTCAGTTATTTCGGCGTAAAAATACCGATAACCTGCTCCTGATCTCTGACATGAGGCGTTACAGATTCATCGGTTTGCCGCTGAAGATGCCCACAACTGACACATTCCACAACATCCACTTTATTTTCCTGCCACATGGCCAAAGTATCCTGTGACTGACACTTCGGGCAAACGGCTCCTGCAATAAAACGCTTACGACTGACAGACATATTTCCCCCATTACTTCATATACTGTGATGTTATTATTGTCGGTATACACAATGGATTTCGACAAAGTGTATAGTTATTTCATATCATCACTCATCCCAGCCTTCCGGCTGACGACGTTCATTAAGCATTTCCCGTTCAAATAACTCTTCCAATTCCCGACGGGCTTCTTTTACACGGGATATATGTGCCACATCGCCCTGTAGATGAGGCATAAGCTCACGCAACATGCGCATATCCAGACGCCTGAAATGTTGCTGGGCACGATAGGCACGATGAGGATGAATACCCAGCCCTATCATGGTTTTTCTTCCGACTTCCAGCGCACTTGAAAATGTTTCCCGGCTAAAATCCTGTACACCACTTTGCAACAGCTCATGGGCTTCAAAGCGCCCTCTTGCACGTGCAATGATATGCAGATGAGAAAAATGTTGCTGGCATAATCGGACAATGGTCATGGTATCTTCCGGTTCATTGCAGGTAATGACAATCGCTTTAGCTTTGTCAGCTCCCGCAGAACGCAGCAGTTCCAGCTCACTGGCATCACCATAATACACCTTATAACCATAACGGCGCAGCGTGCTGATCGCACTGACATCGCGTTCCAGCACAGTGATACGGATTTTATTTGCCATTAAAAGCCGCCCGACAACCTGCCCGAAACGACCAAAACCCACCACAATAACCTGTGGAGCGTTATCTTCCACAAAAGGTGTTTCATTGCTTTCTGGTTGTCTATTGTAACGACCGGTTAATATCCGCTCGACTAATGTCATCACCAGCGGTGTTGTCATCATCGATAATGTCACCACTACCAACAAAAATGACATCTGGTTCTTATCTAACACCTTCTCTCCGAGAGCAGCTGAAAATAAAACAAAGGCGAATTCTCCCCCCTGACTCAACACCCCGGAAAGCTGCATACCCAATGAATTTCCTAATCCAGAAATTCTGCCAATAACATACAATATGGTACTTTTTGTCAGCACCAGAGCCAAAACAGCAAGCAATACATCTGGCAAATGGCTCAACAGCACACCAATATTCAATGACATACCAACAGAAATAAAGAACAGCCCCAGCAACAATCCTTTGAAGGGTTCAATGGAAATTTCCAGCTCATGGCGATACTCACTATCAGCAAGCAACACCCCCGCAATAAACGTCCCCAAAGCCATCGAAAAACCCAGTGTTTCCATAAAAACCGCAGCACCAAGAACAACCAGCAACGCAGCGGCGGTAAATACCTCTCTGACTCCAGATTTCACCACCAAACGAAATAAAGGACGTAATAAATAGCGACCACCCAACAACATACCGGCAAAGGCAATAATTTTAAGGCCGATACGATACCAGTCACCGGAAGCCGTACCACCCGCCAGTATCGGGATCAAAGCTAAAGCCGGAATTAACGCAATATCCTGAAACAGCAAAATAGAAAAACCGAGTTGCCCACCTTCGTTATTTGCCATGCCTTTTTCCCGCATTAATTGCAGCGCCATCGCGGTTGACGACATAGCAAGCCCCACACCACCGATAACAGCAGCCTGCCATGAGAAATTTGTCAGACAAAGAAACGAAGCCAGAACTAGCGCAGTCAGCACAACCTGAACCGTACCGGCACCAAAGATAGAGCGCCTGAGTTGCCAGAGTTTTGCTGGATTCAGTTCAAGACCAATGATGAACATCAGAAAAACGACACCAAGTTCAGAGAAATGGAGGATCTCACCAACATCCTTGATAAGCCCGGCTCCCCAAGGGCCAAGTGCGATACCGGCAAGAAGATACCCCAGAACGGCTCCGATTCTGAACTTCTGAGCCAGAGGAACAGCGACAACAGCAGCAAACAGAAACAATATTCCGGCGCTTAACAGCGCTGAAGTCTCCATGATTAAAGCCCTCCCAAAGACAGTGGCGCTTTAAGCCATTCCCAATATGCATTAGCATGACTGACAAGCACCTCAGGTGGCTGACGTCTGGCCCAGTAAAGGATCATCGGGGACAGCCAGTGCATATGGCACATCGAAGCCACCAATTCGAAAGGCCGGAGAATTTCCTCCATCGAATAACGGTTGTGCCCACTGCTGCAAAAAGCACCTTCAGGCTCTCCCGTAGTGATGACAGAGCGCCAGTATTTATTTCTCAGCATCGGCTCGGTGCCGCCAATAAAATCACGGCTTAACACGCGATCCATCCACTCTTTCAATAAAGCAGGGCAGCTATAAGTATAAAGAGGATGCTGAAACACAATGATCTGATGTTCACTTAAGAGCTTCTGCTCTGCCGGAACATCAATAAAAAAGTCAGGATAACAGCCATACAGATCGTGAACAGTAACGTTTTCCAGCTCCCGAACCGTCTGGAGCAATACCTTATTGACCACTGAACCCTGCGGTTCCGGATGGATATACAACAGTAATACCCTGGGCGGCAAAACATGAGATGACAATATCATCAATCCCCCCTCAGGACGTGTCAGGTCACCTATTTTCCGCTACCATGCACGCCAGACTATCGAAACAACGAAACGAACAGATACAATGTAATTATTAACTTAACATACTCTATACAGACAATATCATGATTGTTTTTTCTTCTCTGCAAATCCGCCGAGGCGTCCGTGTTCTGCTGGACAATGCCAGCGCAACCATCAATCCCGGCCAGAAAGTTGGGCTGGTGGGTAAAAATGGCTGTGGTAAATCAACCCTGCTTTCATTACTGAAAAGTGAACTTCAGGCTGAAAATGGCTCTGTGACATTTCCCGGTAATTGGGCTTTGGCATGGGTAAATCAGGAAACTCCCGCTCTGGAAATTTCAGCGCTTGAATATGTGATCGACGGTGATCGCGAATTCCGCCAATTGGAGCAAAAGCTGAAAATAGCCAATGAACAGAATGACGGCCACGCTATCGCCCACCTTCACGGCCAACTGGACACTATTCAGGCGTGGACAATCCGCTCCCGCGCTTCCAGCTTGTTGCATGGGCTGGGATTTTCTCAGGCACAGCTGGAACAACCTGTCCGTTCATTTTCCGGTGGCTGGCGTATGCGCCTCAATCTGGCTCAGGCACTGATTTGCCGCTCTGACCTGCTGCTGCTGGATGAGCCAACTAACCACCTTGATCTGGACGCAGTAATCTGGCTTGAGAAGTGGCTGAAAAGCTACACAGGCACTTTGATTCTGATCTCCCATGACAGGGATTTCCTCGACCCGATCATCGATAAAATCCTGCATATCGAGCAACAAAATTTATTCGAATATACGGGTAATTACTCTTCCTTTGAGCGGCAACGCGTTGCCAAACTTGCCCAACAACAGGCTCTGTACCAAAGCCAGCAAGAAAAAGTGGCGCATTTGCAAAGCTATATTGACCGTTTCCGTGCTCAGGCCACCAAAGCCAAACAGGCACAAAGCCGGATCAAAATGCTGGAACGCATGGAACTGATTGCACCAGCCCATGTTGATAACCCCTTCCGTTTCAGCTTCCGAAAGCCGGACAGTCTGCCAAACCCGCTATTGAACATGGAAAAAATCAGTGCCGGATACGGTGACAAGACTGTGCTGGACTCGATCAAATTAAATCTGGTTCCCGGTTCACGCATTGGTCTGCTAGGCCGTAACGGTGCGGGTAAATCAACCCTGATCAAATTACTGGCAGGTGAGCTTGAACCACAGAAAGGAGAGATCGCTTTAGCCAAAGGTATCAAACTGGGATATTTTGCACAGCACCAGCTGGAATTCCTGCGTGCGGACGAATCACCTTTACAGCACTTAGCCAGACTCGCACCACAGGAATCAGAACAGCAGCTGAGGGATTACCTTGGCGGTTTTGGTTTCAAAGGAGACCAAGTAACTGACCCGAGCGCCCGTTTTTCCGGCGGGGAAAAGGCTCGTCTGGTACTTGCCCTGATTGTCTGGCAACGCCCGAACCTTCTGCTACTGGATGAACCCACCAACCACCTTGATCTGGACATGAGACAGGCACTGACTGAAGCTCTGATCGATTTCGACGGCGCTCTTGTCGTGGTATCCCATGATAGACACCTGCTGCGTTCTACCACTGATGAACTTTATTTGGTACATGATGGCAAAGTAGAGTCTTTCGCCGGTGATTTGGAGGACTATCAGCAATGGCTGACAGAATTACAGCGTCAGCAATTGCGAGAGAGTCAGGAAGAAAAAACCGCGGCCGGCACTGATTCATCTACCAATAACGCCCAGAATTACAGTGCGCAGGAGCGTAAAGATCAAAAAAGACGTGAAGCAGAATTCCGCAGTCAAACACAACCATTGCGTAAGCGGCTGACCCTTCTTGAAAAGCAGATGGAAAAATTAAGTACAGAGCTGGAAAAGATAGAAGAAAAGCTGTCAGATAACACAATCTATGAAAATGATCGCAAAACGGAATTAACCGAGTGCCTGTATCAACAGAATAACACTAAATCCAAACTGGAAGATATTGAAGTGGAGTGGTTAGATATTCAGGAGCAAATTGAAAAAATGACAGAAACGTTTAACTCGAATCAATAAGCTTATTCTGAATCTTTATTCTCGCGCAATCATAATCGGGCATTTTAACCTAATGCCCGGTTATGATATTTCAAGCCTAAAAACATACTATTGTGTAACCTATACAAGAAATTGCCCTACTGATTATAAAAACTTAAAATCATATGATTGAGAAATATCTTTCACACATCGATTGACAGAAATATTTATAGTCATTATCAAAATCTCACGATCTTATTATTTATAATCTGCTTTGAAAAAGCATTAACATTAAAGAAATGATTCACTGACTATTTAGACTGTCATTTTAAAGATTGATCACCCATGCTGAAAAGCTTTCAGCATCACCAATCAGCTCCTCATCTATTGTCTTACTCCATACGACACCTAAATCTATTTTCTTATCTGTTTCAAAAAGTTCCAGAGAATTCATATAATAATCCGGAATTGCACTTATCATTCTCTTAGGCACACATGTGTAAGTACCATTTTTTGTAATCATCTCCATCATCAACATGATATCATTTGTTTTTAATAACAAATTCATATTATCACTACTATAAATAGGAAAAACATTCAGACAGTCATTCAAATCAGTATTTTCTTTTTTTTCGCTCACCATCGTCAGAGAATTCTTACTGCCATACTGACTATTTCCTATTCTGAATTTAGATATCAGCGGGCTCTTTTTCTTAAAAATATAAACTAATTTTTCAGTAAATGTTTTTTTTACGTCAAACGATTTTGCCGCTGCCAGAGGCATAACGGCCACATGGAGCATACCCGCATTCAGTAAATTAACCTGCTGCTCAACTGACAAACCGGTCATCAGAGCCAGTACAATATTACCTTTTTTCTCTGCAAGCTGACTCTCGATTTGAGAATAATTATGGATAGGAAAACACGAGCCGACATATAAGTGCCGGGTCACTTCCTTTTTTGAATCAAACTGCACCTGACTTTTAAACTGTTCATAATGCGTTAAAAATTTTCTGGCATTTTCCAGCGTTTTCTGACCAAAATCTGTTAATTTTGTTCCATTTGGTCCTCTTCTGAATAATTCAGCCCCCAGAATATCTTCCAGACCGTGTATTTTTTTCGTCAAAGCAGGCTGAGAAAGGTAAAGCCTCTCTGATGCCTTGTGATAATTAAGAGTCTCAGCCAAAACGATGAAAGCTTCAAGATTGCGTATATCCATGTTCTTTCGCCCAATGGTTGTTAATAACTACAAAACATTACAGATTCATGGTGATAGCATTTTAACTTAGCGCTTTGCCAAAGGTCTTATCGGAACTACTGGTAAAAACGTTGACTAATGAAATGTTAGTTAATAAGGATACAATTAGCAAAAGATTTACCACGACTTCTTAATCACAGTAATTTATAATAACATTGGTAATATAAGTGAAGAATTCAACACTACAAAAAGATAATTTCACCTCCTCAAAATAATTAAATCATTTATACATAAAACCACGACTTTCACTTCAATCATTACAATTATTGACAATTGCAAAAACAATAACCTTCACATCAAATAACTTAAGAACATCAAACCAAAAATTGATTAAATCAAACATTACTTTAATAAAATACCATATAATCAAATCACAAGTGAATAGATTAATAACAAAAACACATAAAAGAATATAATCCTGATTTACTCGCATAATGAAAAAATAAATGGGGGTTAATTTTTTACTTGCAATGAAATTGCTATAATTTTATCAGTAAGATATTACAAATAACTTTCAGACGAAAATTAAAGCATATAAAGGAAAGGGAAATAATTTATAAACGATGGTAGGGTAACTATATAAAAACCAAAAATTTAAAATTAGACTAATTATTGACATATATTTTAAGGCTATTATTAATTATGCAACTTTCATTTGATTTCAACGATATATATTTGATGAAATAGAATATCATCTTTATTTGAAAAAAAACAAATACAGATGATTATGGAAAATTTTAAAACATTAATTAATCACAAATGTAATAACCACTTTAAAATATTTCAAAAAATAATCCATCTGTTATTAGCACCCATAAATATGGGTGCTAACTTAAGCAATTACCTATTATTCAGATTAATGTAACTTTATATTTCTTCTATTTTATTACAAAAAGATATTTTTTTATCCTAACCATTAGGGTAATCAGGACAATTAGTTGAGCAGTCCGGACAATCATAACTATGGTCAGGGCAACCAGGGCCTGAACATCCTTGATACGCTGAGCCACAAGTGATAATTCTTCCCTGCCAAGGATCAGAAAGATAGTTTGGCTGTGGCTTAGCATAAAATGTGAACTGAATAGAACCATATCCAAATTGAGGCCCACCATTAATCCGACAATCTCCCCGTTTAAATGCACCAGTCACGTCATAATAAGGAATAGAAAAAGTAACATGATCACTATCTGGAGACATATATATTGGGCCATAGGTGCCATCACGACCGAGACAGGCATCTATCTCCATCCTTAACGTAACACTAGAATCTGAAGGTGCTAAACGATTCTTATTAACCACTACAAATAACGCGGCTCTACTCATATCGCCAGCCGAACCATCTACTACTTTATTATTTTTATAATTAGATAAAGTATAACAATTAATAACATTATTAGCCGTTTCGTTACCACAAACAGGCTGATACTGTTCTAGTATATTATCAGGATTCACACCAAAACTGGAATATACAACGATGGGGGTATCACTGACACTATCAATTATTTTCACATATACTGGAGGAGATGGAATAGGTTCGCTAGGTTGAGCTACGCTGGTTACTGTATAATAAGCATAATATTCACCAACAGGAACTAGGCTTGCTTGAGTCGAGATATCGTAATCAGACATATTGGTACGATAAACTACTAAACTACCACCATCAATCGTACCACCACCATGAGCAGGTCTAAAATGAGCAGTAAGAGTATCATACATAGAAATATGTGCAAAAACAGGTACATCCATGTCAATAGTAGGAGGCTGTAATTTACCTTTATCTATAATTCCATTATGTTCTTGGGGTAGAATTGGTTTTTGAAGAATAATATTAGCCATAATTCACTTTTCCTTATTTTATTAATTAAATCACATTAAACATCTAAACCCCTATCAATAACCATATTAGACTTTAATTAAAATACATAAAAAAACAAAAGAAAACCAATGAAATAAAGTTATCACATGAATATATTTAATTATCAGCAGAAAAAACAAAATAATAACCACATACATATAGCATCGTATTTAAAAGTATTTCACCCAGTTTAATAATAACACTCTTACTTTATTATTTACGAACAGTATATGTTATCTAACATTACAGACTATTTAATCATAGTCTGTACAATCAGTAGCACCATCCGGTACTGTATTAATACTTCCATGCCATACTTTTCCATAGTTCCGATCACCTTTCTCATCGACATAATAATCAAACTCTATTGCTCCTAATTTACCACTAACATATCCGTCTCGATGTGCAATTATACTATGAGGAACCCCGATTCTTGCTATTGCACTATCCCCACCAGGTACATCAGGATCTGATGGTATTGTTCCTGGTAGTGTGCTCACTAAAGGTGGGCTTCCGTCAGATGTAATAAATACTCTCAATTGCACCGCACTTCCTAAAAGCGGCTTTGTGCTATCATTAAGGCGATTGGTTCCTTTAATATCTACAAATAGTGCAGCATGATTTTCATTATGTAAATAATGACATATTGTCTCACAATTAATAAAGTGATCAGATGATATTAAATTCCCTTCACTATCATAAACAACGCATGGATCATAATTCCTCTCTTTTACCGGAGGTGGTTGATTATTTGCTCCTCCAATATAATATACATCCAATTTTTCTGACGGTGTTGAACTATTATAAAGAGCACTTATTACCCAATAAGAAAGCTCTGATTTTTTTCTTATTGGAAAGATATCATAAGGAATATTCTGAGAAATTCCTGCTATATCACCATCAGATGCTACAGTAATATATTTATCAACATAAATTCCATCAACAAAAAGTAGGATATTATCCCCCTCTAAGATATGCTTATATTTTGGTATATCTAATGTAAAATCTGGTGTCTTAGACACTAAAGATGTTCCAGGGTTATATCCTTCGATTATAGGGCTAGAAAATTTACCACCAGACTCTGCATCATATATTTGGATAATAAAAATCCCATTCGTTGATTGAACTGCATTAGTCGCTTTCAATAGCACCGACTCTACCTGAAAGAATAATGAATTATGTCCCTTAGGGTAAACGTAAAACTCTACATAACCATTCTTATCTGCATTAATATAAAATCCTCTTTGAGTAGATGAAATCTGATGAATATCTACTTTAGTTTTTCTATCTTTCTCATATATATTAACTTTATCAAAGCTAAATTGAACTGTTTCTAAGATAGCAATAGGCACACCGGATAATATAGTATCATGATAGTCTTTTACAATTGTAATTCCCTTTGAATAATTACCTGAATCCGGATCATCAGAAGCATTCTTATATTTTAAAAATCCTTTTTTAAAATAAATAGATAAAGAGTCAGGATATATCTCCCTAGCAGTATACTTCACTTCCTTCTGAGAAAAACCTACGGCCTCAGTAGAAGGGATGATGTTAAAATCAATCAAATCCCCCACTGAAATTGAGCTACTTACTCTTAATTTAACTCTGAATTTTTTAATTTTATCATCTGACGAGGCTATTTTTTCCACGCCTCCCTGTAGCGTCGCATTATAATTAAGCATTGATATCGATACATAAGCTTTATCAGATATCTCATCATCTGATTGCAATGTAATAATCAGATAAAATTCTTGACCAATAACCACATCAGAACCGCTTTCTGTAGAAACTAGAATTTTTTTACTCATTTATACCCCTAATTTAAATAGTTTAAAAAAACCATGATCATAAAAATTATTTTTTAAAATGACAATAATAATGTAAGTTTCATTCTGAGAATTCAGGAATATAAGATTATATTCCTGAATGCATGAGTTAATGGAATTATACTTTTTTGCAAGGTCATAATATCGTTATATTTATCAGTATTTAGATTGTGGTGCAACAGTACTAATTTTTGCTTCCCAATATTGACTATATGCTCGAATTCCTTGAGTATCTACATAATACTCAAAATAGATCAGAGGTGGTTCTTTACTCTCAGGATAAGGCTCTATATCAACAAGCATTTCATATGGTATTTTAATAATCGTAGTAGATTCACGTTTATTATCATTATTAGGCGTAAAACTAACCATTTCAGCCGGAAATTTGGCATGTATGGTTTTACTGAATGAATTAACATAAATGATCAAGACCACCTCATCTCCAAATTGAGGTTTACTACTATTACTGACATCATTAGTTCCAACAATTTTAACAAATAAAGCAGTACCTCCGTTATTTGAATGATTATAAATAGAGTTTATATTTACTATATCACCAGAGTTGATAATACTGACATCATCATTTGAACCAAATGGAGGTACAGCATAACTATCATAAATAATAGGGGAAGCAAGAGACCTTGAAAAATCAGGTGATGGGCGATTATCGCCTCCGCCTCCATATACTATTGGCAATACTGATGAATATTGACTTTCACCTGAGCTTTTTATAATAACGTAATATAAATTTGATTCCGAATCCAACGGGAGAAAATCATCATAATACAAACTAAAAAAACCTGGCTCTTCACCTACATTATAAGCAGGTGAAATATGTCCTGACTTATCAGTAAAAAATATTATAATATCTGTACTTGAGTGCAAACCATAACTATTAATCCCAGCATTAAATGTTTGCTCAGATCCTGTTGCCATTAATTTCCCATCAACAATATTTGATATCGTTGGAGGGCTAAGAAAATTATCTATATTTTGAGATTTTGGTGTAATAATATACACATTCTCACCAGGATAATAAACTTGTGTATATGGCAGCTTAAAGCCGATCTGAAGAATTAATGGCGTATTCTCCATAGGGTAAACCCGAAAATTAAACTTACCGTTTCCATCACTAGCAATATCAATAAAATCTCCAACAGGATTTAAAACACTAGGATAAGAGTCATCATCAGGATCTGTAGTAATTATTACATCATCTAATATTTGAGATCTGATAGATGAATAAATCTGTATAACACTATTTTCTGCCGGGCCTCCATCCTTTCCAGTTAAATAAACAGAATAATGTATGAAATACTTACCTCCCGTTTCTGGATTATTATTATATTGTGGTGTTTCACAAACCCATTTATCAATTATCCATTTAACTGAAATAAATTCAGTAGTATCTAATTGCATTTCCATGTCATTACCTCTTATTTTTTAAAACTTAGTTTGATTAGTATATTTTATTAATTATCATCCTTAGAAAGGAAGGTATCAATCATACTTTTCCAGTAGAAGCTATAATTTTTTTCATTCGTATATTTATCAATCGTATAGTACTCAAAATAAACCCATGCATCCTTTCCATCAGAATAAGAAGCAACACCTGTCAATTCAGGGTGATGTATCTTAATTATAGAAGTACATAAATGTTCTCCATCTTCATCAGGAATATCTGACAAATTATGAGTACATGTATGAATAAATTTTTTAGTCCTTGACCTGACATAAACGTTTACATTAATTTCTTCGCCAGCCTGAGGATATTTCTTTGTATGATCATATTTATCATTTGTCGCAATGATTTTTAAATATAAATCAACACCATTGTTGTTAACGTAATTAGAAATTGTTTCTAAAACAATGTAATCGTTCTCTAATCGAAGATATCTATTCTCATTCGCAAGTAAGGGATCATTCTGATAGTCTGCATAGCTAGAATAAACAGAAACTTTATTATAAGTTCGAGTAACATTATCCGGTGGCATAATAGGAGAGCCACCAACGTATCTGACCATTATCGTTCCAGAGTATTTGCTATTACCAACTTCTGAAACAATTATATAATATAATTCAGACTGTTCATTTTCTGGAAATACATCATATGGTAATTTAAAATTATAGTTGTTACTTTTCCCAATAGTCTGGATAGGGTAAATCAATCCATCAGTATCAGGAATTCCATTTTTATCTTTATTAAAAAACAAAATCACATCTGTACTCGAATATTTATATCTAGTATCTATTTGAACATCGAATTTTTGTTTATCATACCCTCCAATTAAAATACCCCCATTGGCATCTGGTATTATTGGTGGCATCAAAAATAAACCATCTTCATCTGGGGGAGGAGTAAGAAAATACACACTGGGCGCACTGTAATAGGCAGAAACACCAAATAAATGACTTAAAAGTTCAAGTGTAACGGGTTTATTTTCTTTAGGATAAACACGAAAAGTAATTTTCCCCTGTTTATCTGTATAAACAGTAAGAAATGTCTGCTGATCTATAACATAGGGAGTAATAGTTTCTGGAATATCCGTTTCACCCAATGGATTAGTGGTAATTTCAACCTGATCTAAAATAGCATTTGGTTCTTTAGAAACAATGTAAATAGGAGTATTTCTCATTATTTTCCCATCACGAGAAACCACTTTTGATGTATAATATTTGATATAATTTCTTTCATTATTAAATACCCCTTCATTTATTTCAGGAATAATGCATATATATTTATCTGGTTCCAACTGTATTGTATATAGTTCTACCAACCTCGCATTATAATAG
>NZ_CAWQMW010000180.1:0-20548 GCF_963895965.1 Xenorhabdus sp. PB30.3
AGCGTTTATTTTCGCTTTCGTTCCGCTGTCCTGCGCGGCGTGTCTCAGCTCAGCGTCGGTCAGTGGTGGCGCATTATAGGGAGTTTTTCGGCCCTGACAATAGTTTTTTTGAAAAAAAATTATCGTTTGCTGCATTACACAGCAAAACACCACCTTATACCAAGTTACGCACAAGGTTATCAACAGAGCGATATTTTACTAAAAATTCTCGAGCATCGCGCAAACGTTTGCGTTACAATCTCAGCGGAAAAAATAGCCATGTGCTTTTTTCTGTTTGTTTTGAAATGTTATTGTGGAAAGCCATTTTTTATCCGAATGGCGTTTTTTTGGCCTAAAAGGTAACTATTTCTCTCAATAACACATTCTTGTTTGATGAAATCCAAGGGATCACACCAATGCAACAGCTTCGTCCAATCCGTCGTGCCCTGCTGAGTGTTTCTGACAAAGCGGGTATTGTTGAATTTGCTAATGCCTTATCTAATCGCGGTGTTGAACTGCTTTCAACGGGAGGAACCGCCCGCCTGTTGGCTGAGGCTGGCCTGAATGTCACTGAAGTTTCCGACCATACTGGTTTTCCTGAAATGATGGATGGCCGGGTGAAAACACTTCATCCTAAAGTACATGGCGGCATTCTTGGCAGGCGTGGGCAGGATGATGCAGTAATGGAGCAACATCAGATTGCACCTATTGATATGGTAGTCGTTAATCTTTATCCCTTTGCCCAGACCGTCGCAAAACCGGATTGCTCTCTGGAAGATGCTGTAGAGAATATTGATATTGGTGGCCCGACAATGGTTCGCTCTGCGGCCAAAAACCATAAAGATGTTGCGATTGTTGTCAACGCACAGGATTACAACAAGATTATTGAGGAAATGGACAACCATCAGAATTCCCTCACTCAACCCACTCGTTTCGATTTAGCTATCAAAGCATTTGAGCATACCGCTGCTTATGACAGTATGATTGCCAACTATTTTGGCAAACTGGTTCCGGCTTATCATGGCGATAACGATCAACCATCAGGGAAATTCCCACGCACACTAAATCTCAACTTTATTAAGAAGCAGGATATGCGCTACGGCGAGAACAGCCATCAGGATGCTGCTTTCTATATAGAAGAGAAGATCACAGAAGCCTCTGTCGCTACAGCAACACAATTACAGGGCAAAGCACTTTCCTATAATAATATCGCAGACACTGATGCCGCTCTGGAATGTGTAAAAACTTTCGCCGAACCAGCTTGTGTCATTGTCAAACATGCTAATCCTTGCGGAGTAGCGATCGGAGCGGATATTCGTACCGCTTATGATCGGGCATTCAAAACTGACCCAACATCCGCATTTGGCGGGATTATCGCGTTTAACCGTGAGCTGGATGCTGACACGGCTAAAATCATTATTGAGCGCCAGTTTGTCGAAGTTATTATTGCTCCTTCTATTAATAAAGAAGCACTGCCTATTCTGGCAACCAAGCAAAATGTCCGCGTTCTGTCATGTGGTGAATGGAATTCAGCGGTTGCCGGTCTGGATTTCAAGCGCGTTAATGGTGGTTTATTGGTACAGGATCGCGATTTAGGCATGGTAACAGAAGCAGAATTGCAGGTGGTTTCCAAACGTCAGCCAACAGAGCAGGAAATGCAGGCTGCCTTATTTTGCTGGAAAGTGGCTAAATTCGTTAAATCTAATGCTATCGTTTATGCCAAAGATAATATGACTATTGGCATTGGTGCAGGCCAGATGAGCCGGGTTTACTCCGCTAAAATTGCAGGTATTAAGGCCGGGGATGAAGGTCTGGAAGTTCAGGGATGTGCGATGGCTTCTGACGCTTTCTTCCCATTCCGCGATGGTATTGATGCTGCGGCTTCTGTCGGCGTGACTTGCGTGATCCAGCCGGGTGGCTCTATTCGCGATGATGAGGTCATTGCGGCTGCTGATGAACATGGTATTGCCATGATTTTCACCGGAATGCGTCATTTCCGCCACTAATCCCCCTAACACTTATACCCAATGGATTTCAAGTTGCGTCGCGGCGGCAAGGGAACTCATCCCCGGGAGCATAGATAACTATGTGACTGGGGTGAGTGAGAGCAGCCAACAAAGAGGCAACTTGAAAGACGAAGGGTATATAATGAGAGATAATAATGAATATACTAATCATCGGTAGTGGTGGACGGGAACACGCACTTGCATGGAAAGCCGCACAATCTCCGCTGGCAGAGCTGGTTTACGTTGCTCCGGGCAATGCTGGAACGGCTCTGGAACCTAATTTGAAAAATGTGGATATTGCCGCAACAGATATCGAGGGATTAGTGGCATTTGCTCAAAGCCACCATATTGACCTCACAATTGTAGGGCCAGAAACACCGCTGGTTATTGGCGTGGTTGATGCTTTCCAACAAACTGGGCTGACAATTTTTGGCCCGACTAAAGCCGCCGCGCAATTGGAAGGGTCTAAAGCCTTCACTAAAGATTTCCTTGCTCGCCATCATATTCCAACAGCGGCTTACCAGAATTTCACCGAAATAGACCCCGCGCTCGCTTATCTGGAAAAAACAGGTGCTCCGGTTGTCATTAAGGCCGATGGGCTAGCGGCAGGTAAAGGCGTCGTTGTCGCCATGACAATGGAAGAAGCACAGAATGCAGTTAAAGATATGCTGGCGGGTAATGCATTTGGCGATGCCGGTCACAGGATTGTTATTGAAGAGTTTCTGGATGGAGAGGAAGCCAGTTTTATTGTCATGGTGGATGGTAAAAATGTGGTTCCTATGGCAACCAGTCAGGATCATAAGCGGGTAGGTGATGGTGATACCGGGCCAAATACTGGTGGAATGGGCGCGTATTCTCCTGCTCCTGTAGTCACGGATGAGGTTCACCAGCGGGTCATGGAAAAAGTCATTTATCCGACCATTAAAGGCATGGCTGCTGAAGGAAATACTTATGTCGGTTTTCTGTATGCCGGTTTGATGATTGATAAACAGGGTGAACCGAAAGTCATCGAATTTAACTGCCGCTTTGGTGATCCTGAAACGCAGCCTATTATGATGCGCCTGCGTTCCGACTTAGTGGAGCTGTGTCTTGCCGGAGCAAAAGGCCAGTTAGATGGAAAAACCTCTGAGTGGGATAACCGTTCTGCACTGGGTATCGTGTTAGCTGCAAGCGGTTATCCGGCTGATTATTCTAAAGGCGATATCATTAGTGGCCTGAATCAAGAACCGCAAGCAGATGAAAAAGTTTTCCATGCCGGAACGGCTTTGAAAGATAAAGACGTGGTCACTGCCGGTGGCCGTGTGTTGTGTGTTACAGCATTGGGAGACAATATCGCTGAAGCTCAGACAAAAGCCTACCTGAGAGCAGAAAAGATTAACTGGAAAGGTTGTTTTTATCGCAAAGACATTGGCTACCGTGCTATTGCTCGTCTGAAATAACGATATTCAGAAAAAAAGCCAGAAATAAAAAGTCGGCGAAAGTAACTGGATTACAGCTTATCTTTCGTCGGCTCCCAAAGACAAAAATCGTCATTGGCAACTAATAATAACTGTTTACCTTCTGGTGCTTCCAGCCATGCAATGGTAAGTATGCCATAACTGTTTTTACTTCTTTCTTCGAGCCATGCCTGTGACTGAGGGTCAAACTCAATAGATATTTTCTCGCCTGAACAGGTAGTCACTTCACTGTTCTGCCAGTGCCCCTGCATCAGTTTTACCTTCCCGGCAATGAGAACATCGCTGGTTTCTTTTATTCGGCTGGCCTCAAACAATGACCTGATGATGTCATCGTTGGAAAGTTGCTCGCGATGCCCATCAAACTCGCGTTGCATAAAAACAACGTTGTCGTTTTTATCTAACCTCAGGATTTCTTCTGTCGGATTATCATTAAATACATTGCGGCGCATCTGCCATAAATGACCCTGACGGTATTCGTAGAAAATAACAGTGGTGTTTTTGTGTTGGTAAGGGCTGTAAACGCTCATGATAACCTGAGGTTTACTGTTTTGATCATTCAGACGCCATAAGCGGATAACGCCGCCATCGGTAATGAAGCCACTGGCACTGAAAGTGGGTTCTTTCGGTTTGACTGAGCAGGCGCTGAGCAATGAGATTAAACCCAATGCTAACAGCCCCTGTATCATCAACAAAAGGGGCGTTGACTTCCCCTCTTTTTTCTTTTTTCGCAATACGATTACTTGACTGCGTCTTTCAGAGCTTTACCAGCAGAGAAAGCAGGTACGTTTGCAGCTGCAATTTTGATTTCTTTACCAGTCTGTGGGTTACGACCAGTACGCTCTGCACGATGATTAACTTTGAAAGTACCAAAGCCAACCAGTTGTACTGCATCACCGCTTTTCAGAGATTCGGTGATTGCAGCCAAAGTTGATTCCAGGGCAGCTTTAGCCTGAGTTTTGGTCAGATCAGCACCTGCTGCGATTGCATCAACTAATTCAGTCTTATTCATAGATTATCCTTACAGTGTGTTTATCGTTTGCAAAGCATCGAGTGCGACGGATATGCCGATTTGACAGCACCCCTGCATACACGCACCGATAGCCACTTCTTTTCGCCCTCAATTTAGAACAGAGTGAGGGCAAATGTGAAGTCTTTAAATCCGGCAAATCAAGCACTAAGTCACGTTTTATAACTTATTGCTCTAAATTTATGCCGATATTGCTGACTCCGCACTCACGGAGGTCAGCCTTTAATCCTTTAATTAATTCTATGTCCCGTTCTTCGCAGTTCGCCAATAAACGGTAAATCTCCCATTGAATATCCCATTCCTCTTCAATGGCAGGCAATGCCTTTAATTCATCCTCTGTCATTTCGTGACCAGCCTGCGTCATTTCCAGCATGGCGACAGTACGGATGGATATTTCACTGACGGCTATTGCATGCTCTAACGTTGAACCACTCAAACGCGAATGAATGACTTCACCTAATGCAATACACGCATCAATTGCTGGATACACACCATAAATATCATAGCTATCTGCTGATGGGATAATGGCTTCCAATTTTTCCAGCTGGTTATCAAAATTTACTTTTGCATCTTTGACAACTAATGTCTCCCACACCAGATCAAGAATTCGGCGATATTGTGCAGGATCAGCAAACTCAGTCTGATGGCAAAACGTGTGATAATTCGGATACATCCGCTCACATAGACTAGCCATAAAAGTCAGATGTTGCCAACTTTCAAGCTTCTCCAACCTCAGGTGAATCGGGTTCTTTAACATTAGTCGTTACTCATGATGCCTAATTTGCGCCGAAGTTTACCTGAAAATCAAGAATATCCACATATTTCCGCCTCAATTAAAGACTTTTCTGCATTGTTTGCCTAAAAAACACTCTATTTGAGGCTATTCCATCAGCCCAACGGGTCGGTTCAGGTAACCTATATCCTTTCATACAGTGTTCAACCCAACCAATGGCGCTGTCAATACTGACCTTATGACCAATGGAAATATAGAGTGGATTACACCTTTTTTTGCTCCGCCAGACCAAACCTATCTGTTCACCATGATCGATCAGTGGCTGACGGCTTCCCACTACTTCTCCGACAGGAGCATGTTCACCACACAGACGACTTTTAGCTACCCCGATTGTCGGAACATCCACCAGCAAACCAAAATGACTGGCAATGCCAAAACGTCTTGGGTGAGCTATCCCCTGACCATCAACCATCACCAGATCAGGACGTAAGTTTAACTTACTCCATGCTTCGAGCAATGCCGGATATTCACGAAATGAGAGTAAACCGGGAATATAGGGAAGTACAGTCGCCGTTCTCGCGATTTGGTATTCTGCCAGCTCAAGAGTGGGATAACGTAAAACAGCGATGGCGGCACGGGTTATCGTGCCGTTTTCTTCAAACCCAACGTCAGCCCCTGCAATGAATTCCGGGATAAAAAAAGCTGGAAGCACATCATGGCGAATTACCCGCTGTGCTTTCTCTGTTTGTTCCTGACGTAGTGCTTTAGTGTTGTACATAGATTTTATTGATGGTATTTCGCTGATAACCGGTGCACTGCTTCGACAAAAGCCCCTGCATGCTCTGGCGGAACGTCCTGATGAATACCATGCCCCAGATTGAAAACATGCCCATTACCTGTACCAAAGTCTTGCAGGATGGTCGAAACTTCCTGTTCAATCCGCGCTGGCTGAGCATACAGCATAGATGGGTCCATATTCCCCTGTAGGGCGACTTTATCTCCGACACGACGACGAGCATCAGCAATATTCGTTGTCCAGTCCAGCCCAAGAGCATCACAGCCAGTTGCAGCCATTGCCTCAAGCCATTGCCCTCCCCCTTTTGTAAATAGGGTGACAGGTACTCGGCGGCCTTCATGCTCGCGGATCAGCCCATCGACAATTTTATGCATATATTGCAGGGAAAACTCCTGATAATCGCGCTGGGACAAAACTCCTCCCCATGTATCGAAAATCATGACAGATTGTGCGCCTGCTTTAATCTGGGCGTTCAGATATAGAATAACGCTCTCAGCCAATTTATCCAGCAACAGATGAAGTGTCGCCGGCTCAGCATACATCATGGCTTTGATCTTAGTAAACGCCTTACTGCTTCCGCCTTCGACCATATAGGTTGCCAGTGTCCACGGGCTGCCGGAAAAACCAATCAGAGGAACCTGCCCTGCCAGTGCCTTGCGTATCGCACGGACAGCATCCATGACATAACCCAGTTCCATCTCCGGATCAGGAACAGGTAACTTTTCTACATCGGCATGGTTAAGGATTGGCGACTGAAAACGCGGGCCTTCACCAGCTTCGAAATATAACCCTAACCCCATTGCATCAGGAATGGTCAAAATATCGGAAAACAGAATGGCCGCATCCAGTGGAAAACGTCGCAAAGGCTGAAGTGTCACTTCACAGGCCAGTTCAGTATTTTTGCACAACGAGATGAAATCCCCCGCCTCCTGCCGTGTTGCTTTATATTCAGGTAAATATCGTCCTGCCTGCCGCATCATCCATACCGGAGTGATATCAACTGGCTGACGTAATAAGGCACGCAGATAACGGTCGTTTTTCAACTCATTCATGACAGGCTCCCTTGATTATCGACAAAAAGCGCCCGCATGATAACACGTCAAAAGCCTAACTTCCGTTGTGACTGCCAATAAATAAACGTTCGGTCATCAATCAACAACCTAAGATGAAAAAAATTTATGTATGGGTTCACAAAACCAGGAACAAGAACTAGGCACTCCGGTCTATTGCTCTCATTATGTTAATCTTGTGTTACAGGTATGTAGCGCGCAGGCAATCTGATATCTCACATTGCCATAATCCTTCACCGTTCGCGCTTTTCAGTTAATCGTTGGATGAATTGGTTTACGTTAGTTAATTGACGGTCGTTCATGGACTTTAGTTAAGCGCCCATCGTCAATCGACTGTCTCAAAGCTCTTATAAAGTCATTTTCATTGATAAATAACCTATAAAATTTACATGGAGGAGTTTCGACTGATGCGTTTATCCATTTTAGTACTGGCTATTGGCTTAGCATTAGGCACTCAGGCGCAAGCCGAAGAAAATAAACGGGGCTCTGACCACACTAACGTATCAGGTGGCCAGATAAAGGAGGTAAGTGTGACCGATGAAGTTGACCAACAACAAGATAAGAATAATCCTTTCTTCTATACCAGCGTACTCCCCTTTCAGGCACCTCCGTTTGATAAAATAAAAGAAACAGATTACTCACCTGCAATCACGGCCGGTATTAAACAGAAGCTGCAAGAAGTGGAGAAGATCGCCAATAATCCCGTACCGCCTGACTTTGAAAATACCTTTATCGCACTGGAGAAAACCGGCACGACGCTGGATCGGGTAACAAACGTATTTTGGGCGATGACCTCAGCAAATACGACAGACGGGTTGCAAAAACTCAGTGAGGAAATGTCACCAAAACTGGCAGCAATGAATGATGAGATTATGCTGAACAGTAAACTGTTCAACCGCATCAAAACCGTTTACCAACAGCGTGAAACACTGAATCTGGACTCCGAATCGCTCCGTCTGGTAGAAGTCATTTATAAGCAATTCGAATTAGCGGGTGCCAATTTATCTGATGCCGACAAAATAAAAATGAAAGCATTAAATCAGGAAGCGGCAACCCTGCGTACTCAATTTACCAATAAATTGCTAGCAGCAACCAAAGATGGCGCTCTGACGATTAAGGATAAAACTCTGCTGGCCGGGTTGTCCGATGGCGAAATGGCTGCGGCAGCACAGGCTGCCAGTGAACGTAAGCTGGATAACCAGTGGCTGTTCGTATTACAGAACACGACCCAGCAACCGATTCTGCAAGATCTGAAAGATCGCGATACACGTAAGGCGTTATTCGAAGCATCGTGGAACCGGGCTGAAAAAGGGGATGATAACGACACACGCCAAACGCTGGCCCGATTAGCAAAAATCCGTGCTGAGCAGGCTAAGCTACTAGGTTTCAAAGATTACGCATCATGGAAGCTGCAAAGCCAGATGGCAAAAACACCGGAAGTCGCATTGAAGTTTTTACGTGATATTGTCCCTGCTGCAACTGCACGCGCTGAACGTGAAGCAAAAGATATTCAGGCCGTGATTGACCAGCAAAAAGGCGGCTTCAAAGTGGAAGCATGGGATTGGCCGTTCTATGCCGAACAGGTACGCAAGGCAAGGTATGATTTGGACGAGTCCCAGATTAAGCCCTATTTCGAACTGAATAATGTCCTGAATAACGGCGTGTTCTACGCCGCCAACCTGCTATATGGCATTACCTTTAAAGAGCGCAAAGACATTCCGGTTTATCATCCCGATGTCCACGTGTATGAAGTTTTCGATAAGGACGGGCAACAACTGGCGTTGTTCTATTCCGATTACTTTAAGCGTGACAATAAAGCCGGTGGCGCCTGGATGAGTAATTTTGTCGATCAGTCCAGACTCTTCGGAACCAAACCGGTAATTTACAACGTTGCCAACTTTACTAAACCGGCTCCGGGCCAGCCAGCACTGTTATCGTATGATGACGTGATCACAATATTCCATGAATTTGGACATGCGTTACACGGCATGTTTGCCGATCAGCAATACCCGACGCTGTCAGGCACCAGTACTGCTCGTGACTTTGTGGAGTTCCCGTCACAAATTAATGAATACTGGGCCCGTGATCCCAAGGTATTTGCGAATTACGCCAGACATTACCAAACCGGTGAAGTCATGCCGCAGGCACTGATGGATAAAATCAATCAGGCGGATAAATTTAACAAAGGTTATCAAATGACCGAGTTACTGTCAGCCGCACTACTGGATATGCACTGGCATATGCTGGCCGCAGATAAGCCGCAGCAGGACGTGAATAAATTTGAAGCCGCATCTTTGCAAGAAGATAAGATCCATCTCAACTACGTGCCGCCACGCTACCGTTCCAGTTACTTCAAACACATTTGGGGCGGTGGTTATGCTGCCGGTTATTATGCCTATCTGTGGACAGAAATGCTGGCGGACGATGCGTTTGCATGGTTTACCGAGCATGGCGGTCTGACAAGAGAAAATGGTCAGATCTTCCGCGATAAGATATTGTCACGCGGCAATAGTACAGATTTGGAAAAACTGTATATCGACTGGCGAGGTAAGCCACCAAGTACTGAATCTATGCTGAAAAACCGGGGTCTTACGGAACAAGAATAACTAAGTATAGCTAAAGGCTGAGAGTTACCTGATATAAAACACCGGGTAACTCTCATGAATTTTAAGTATTCACTATCAATACTGACGACATAGTGCGACCGTTTCCTCAATCAGACGACGGGCAATCGTGTCAGGCCCGGGGATCAGGGGAAGATCATCATATCGATACCAATCCGCACTGATTAGCTCAACGGGGTCGTGCTCAATATCTCCACTCTCATAATCAGCCAGAAATCCCATCATCAGTGAATGCGGAAAAGGCCACGGCTGAGAAGTAACATACCGCAGGTTACGGATTTTTATCCCACTCTCTTCCATCACTTCGCGGTGTACTGTCTCTTCCAGTGTTTCCCCCACTTCCACAAACCCAGCCAGCACCGTATGCATACCATTGCGATGGCGCTGATGTTGTGCCAGTAGAATGTGATCTTCACGGCGGATACCGACAATAATGCAGGGAGCAATTTGCGGATAATAGCGTTCATCGCAATGGTGACACAGGCAGGCCCACTCGTGCTCAGTCTGCTGCATTTCATGACCGCAATACCCACAGTAACGATGTGAGCGGTAAAACTCAGCCAACTGGACTCCGCGCCCTACCAACTGAAATAATTGAGGATCCTGCTCTGCAATCCGGCGGGGAGAATACATATCTGATGCCATCTTATGACGGACAAGCCACACTACTTCTCCCAACCACTCGCCGATAGCGTAGGCGACAAGGCCCTGCAATGACCAGCTCTCGGCAGTTCCCAGTGGTAAGTCTCCCTGCGGAAGCCAAACTCTGTTTTCAAGACTGACAATCCACCAGCCTCGTTCTATACCTGTCAGTTTTTTTTGCATCATTGGTTCCATCATGTGTTGTGTCATATGCTGTGCTCATTAAGAATATATTAACCAAGTCAGTGTTAATTAAATGTTAACCAGCATTCATATACAGGATCTATATGAACGCATACAATATTTTTTTGCACGACTTTCTTTGTCGTGTTTTGAACGCATTCTGACATAGACCTCGTCCTGATATGCGTTGACATTTATTAATGCCTGACGATGTACTTCATCAGAAGCCGATATTTCTTATATATTTCATAAGATCACATTAGTAGGTCACATTTTACAAATAACTATCCCTGACACATTGCATTCACTAATAGGAATGATTTTAGTTTAATAAAGACACCTGAGTTAACCTCGGTTTTTGTGATAGCAGATTAAGGATTACGATAGCAAATGTTTCAAGGAAATAGTCAAACAAGAAAGAGCAACACTGGTCATTCCTACCGGAAAAACAAGCGAAAATCGGATAAGAAGATTGATAACGGTTTATACCATCACCGTCATTGAGTGGAAAATACGATTAATCAACACAAAATTACGCCAGCATACTGGCACTGGCGTTTATCATTGTCTGGCGACCCATGTGAACGGAATAAGCCATGAATACAAAACGACGTTGTAATAGCTATTGGCTAACAAGAGACTGGCTGTAAATGATAAGCACAAGTACTCCCTGTTGTGCCACAACCCAGGCTCAGTATTTTCATATCAATTTACCTTACACAGCCAAACGTAACTATTATCAACCTCCAGTACTATTTCTTCTATTACATTTAGGCAACTTCTTTCGAAAATTTCCATATAATCTGCACGAGTTCTTGGTACAAGCCCCTGTAGTCGATGAATATAATCAAACCCTCTAGCGAAAATATTATTGATGCTATTCCCTTTCTCATTAGTAACAGTATCAAATAAAATAATAAACTTCAGATTAGGGAATAAATTCCGATAATCATTAAATAGTTTTTCTAATCTTTCATTTGGCTCAATATGATGTGTAAAGAAAGTAAATAATATAGCTTCAACGGATGGGTTAATCTCATTAATTATAGTAACATCCTGTTGTTTAAATTTTATCTCACTCGATCCAGAATATGTTTCTCTCAGATTTTTATTTGCAAGCTCAATGGCATTAGCATTAATATCCATACCAATACCATTAAAACCAAATTGGCGACAAATATTAATCAACCTCAAACCTGCGCCGCATCCCATATCACACAAGGTACCACTAATATCAAGTTGACTAAAAATCTTTTCCATATGTTTATCAATAAAATACCCGCCTATCTCGGCTGAGTATTTGGCTACACTAGCGCCATCATAAGGGAGAACATTGTAATTCCCATCAAATATTTCTTCTTGATTAGATAATAAATCTCTATATGCATACAACCATAATTTGAAAATAGGTAATTTCTTTTTTATCTCCTCAACACTTATTTGTAATTGGCATATACCATCGACAACAGTCAATATACCACCGTCTTTTAAAGACGTAATTACAGCATCAACATAAGAAGACTTTTTCTTATAATGATCTCTAAGTTCAGATTCAACTATTCGGCCATTTTTATCAAAGTGGTCAAATAAATTCATATGTTCTGCTAACATAACTGCTTTACTTATTATATTACCAGAAAATGCGACATCTAGATTATCCTGTTTATTCATTTTCAATCACTTCCAAATAATTTAACATGATCAATCTCTTGCTCAAACAAGATGATAATTGCAATGTTTATTTGAGCTGGTATAAGATATTCTTGTGAACAGCATTCCGGATCACCTATTATGTAATAGTGTTTATTGTGTAATTCAGAAATCATTTCTTAGTTTCTTTTGAAATATCGGATATAAAAATACCATATTTCAAACTTTCCAATAAGTAAGCATATCCATCAGTAAATTTGAATTTACAATTAAAACCTTCAGCTTCAGTTATTATATTTTTCAGTTAAAATTTTCATTACCACATTAATTAATTATAATTATTCCATTTTTCTACCATGAAATATTATTATTTTTTAAAACACCATTTCACTGGTAAATTGTTAAAATTTTATTATGGGCATGTAATTACATAACGACACGTTACTTCGTGATAATGTATTTTACGGAAAATCTAAGTCAAAATAACTTTATCGTGTATTTTTAACTCAGTCAATATGGCTATTTCTTAAAACCATTAATGTATATATTAAATATAAAATGCGTAATATATTTTTTGATAAAATATCACACCTACTTACATAATAATCAGAAAAGAAACTCAGCAGAGTAAGCCCGCCATTCGCTTACAATCCACCCTCTTTATCGTATTCTGCCTGCAATCTGTTATATTAACGACGTTTCTGGGTGTTCACTAAATGCCTGATTCTCTTTCAGCCAACCAACCCTATCGATTTTGGGTTTGAGGAATAGCGACTATGTCACAGCAAATTGCCATATTTGATCTGGACGACACCCTGATCCGTGGGGATTCCAGTCTACTCTGGACGAATTATTTATGGGAAAAGCAGATCATTACTGACCCCCGCTTTATAGAAGCAGACCAGAAAATGATATCGGATTACAGTGCGGGGAAACTGAATATGCAGGAATATCTGTCAGTCAGTTTACAAGCCCTCTGCCAAATACCCCATGAACAAGTTGATATCTGGCTGACAGATTTTGTGGAAACAACAATCAAGCCTCTCTTCTATCCCGCTGCGAAAACACAATTAGATATTTACCGCCAACAAGATATTCCCGTCATTATCATTTCTGCTACTGTTTCTTTCGTGGTGAAAAAAATCGCGGCTGCATTTGGCGTAAATAACGCAATGGGGATTGATATGGTCATGAAAGAGGGTTGTTATACCGGTGATATTGACGGTATCCCGACTTTCCGTGAAGGGAAAGTTACCCGCTTACAGCAATGGCTGGCAGAACAGAATTTATCGCCACAACATATCTCTTTTTACACAGACTCAGCAAACGACTTACCGATGTGTTTCTTTGCCAGTGAAGTATTTACCGTGAATCCGGATATGAAATTGCAGTCAGCAGCAGAAAAACATGGCTGGAAGCAATTGAGCTGGGCGTTAGCGCCACAGAGTTAATACCTGACATCGGGCCAATACAAAAGGCTCAGTTTTCCGGTTGCAGTTTCCATAATCCCCTTTATACTCTGGGGTGTTTTCTTGTCGGAGTGCCTAGCGTTCAGCGTATATCACGGTGGACACAGGCTGAGACCGTTTATTCGGGATCCGCAGAACCTGATCGGGCTAATACCCGCGAAGGGAACAAGAGTAATCCCTCTGCTGATATGCTTTATTGCTTCTGTCCAGATCTTCTGCCAGATAACACCGTTCAGCAATCATCATTACTCCCTGCGAGCTCCAGACAAGCAATTTTCTCAACTTAAGCCTGATTACAGGCGATCACACAGTCAGGAATTTGCTATGTCTAATGCTATTACTAATGATACCGTCACCTCCAACACAGATATTATCCCTACAACTGATATCTCCCCTAAAGCCCATCCGGCACGTCCACGTAAGGCACAACGGGATGCCGCACAGGAATTTATCAATTCAATTCAGGGTGTCACCTTCCCCAATTCACGTCGTATCTATCTGGAAGGTTCACGCGAGGATATTCAGGTTCCTATGCGTGAAATTCAGGTATCTCCTACGCTGATTGGCGGGACAAAAGAAGAGCCTCAATTTGAGGAAAATGAACCCGTACCGGTTTATGATACTTCCGGCCCTTATGGCGACCCTGAAGCCGTGCTGGACGTACACGCAGGTTTGCAGAAAATCCGCCAGCCGTGGATTGAAGAACGCAATGACACAGAGCCTGTCACAGCCCTCAGCTCTGATTTTACCCAACAACGCCTAGCGGATGCCGGACTGGATCATCTGCGTTTTCACCATCGTCCCCACCCTCTGAAAGCGAAAGCGGGCGAACGCGTTACCCAGTTACACTACGCTCGTAAAGGCATTATCACGCCGGAGATGGAATTTATCGCTCTGCGGGAAAATATGGGGCGGGAACGTATCCGCGGTGAAGTACTTCTCCAGCAGCATCCGGGGCAAAGTTTCGGTGCCAATTTACCAGAAAACATTACGCCGGAATTTGTTCGTCAGGAAGTCGCTGCGGGTCGTGCGATTATTCCTGCCAACATTAACCACCCAGAATCCGAACCAATGATTATCGGACGCAACTTTCTGGTGAAAGTGAATGCCAATATCGGTAATTCTTCCGTAACCTCTTCCATTGAAGAAGAAGTCGAAAAGCTAATCTGGTCTACCCGCTGGGGCGCAGATACGGTAATGGATCTTTCCACCGGGCGCTATATCCACGAAACCCGTGAATGGATACTGCGTAATAGCCCGGTGCCAATCGGTACAGTCCCCATCTATCAGGCGCTGGAAAAAGTCAACGGTATTGCGGAAAATCTGACGTGGGAAATGTTCCGCGATACATTACTGGAACAGGCGGAACAGGGAGTCGATTATTTTACTATTCATGCCGGCGTTCTGCTGCGCTATGTCCCGATGACCGCCAAACGCCTGACTGGCATTGTTTCCCGTGGGGGTTCCATTATGGCGAAATGGTGTCTCTCCCATCATCAGGAAAACTTCCTCTATACCCATTTCCGTGAAATTTGTGAAATCTGTGCCGCCTACGATGTTTCCCTTTCTCTGGGAGACGGCTTACGTCCCGGTTCCATTCAGGATGCCAATGATGAAGCACAGTTTTCCGAACTACATACACTGGGTGAGCTGACCAAAATCGCCTGGGAATATGATGTTCAGGTGATGATCGAAGGGCCGGGGCATATTCCGATGCAATTAATCCGCCGCAATATGACGAAAGAACTGGAACACTGCCACGAAGCGCCTTTCTACACATTAGGGCCACTGACAACCGATATCGCGCCGGGTTATGACCATTTCACCTCTGGTATTGGTGCGGCTATGATTGGCTGGTTCGGTTGCGCCATGCTCTGTTATGTCACGCCTAAAGAGCACCTTGGCCTGCCAAATAAAGAAGATGTGAAACAAGGGCTCATCACATACAAAATCGCAGCTCACGCGGCAGATTTAGCGAAAGGCCATCCCGGTGCTCAAATCCGCGATAACGCTATGTCAAAAGCGCGTTTTGAATTCCGCTGGGAAGACCAGTTTAATCTGGCACTTGATCCTGACACTGCCCGCGCTTATCACGATGAAACGTTGCCACAGGAATCCGGTAAAGTTGCTCATTTCTGCTCCATGTGTGGGCCAAAATTCTGCTCAATGAAAATTACGCAGGATGTGCGGGACTATGCCGCAAAACTGGAACAACAATCAGGTATGGAACAGATGTCCGAAGAATTTCGGACACATGGCAGCGAACTGTATCACCGGGCTGAGGATATCAACGATGTCAAATCAGTCTGAAACGATTTTATCTGGAACCGTTTGCCCTGAAACAGCCTCTTTTGCTCCAACCGAACATCGGTTGGGGTTATATCCCGTGGTGGACTCACTGATATGGATTGAGCAGTTACTGGAAGCCGGTGTCAGAACGCTGCAACTGCGAATTAAAGACCTGCCCGAAGATCAGGTAGAGCATGATATCCGGCAGGCGATTGCATTGGGGAAACAATACAACGCGCGTTTGTTTATCAACGACTACTGGCGGCTGGCAATCAAACACAGTGCTTATGGTGTTCATCTGGGGCAGGAAGATTTAGATATTGCTGATCTCAATGCCATCCGACAGGCCGGGCTTCGGCTGGGGATCTCTACCCATGACGAGCAGGAACTGGCGCGGGCAAAAGCCTTGTGTCCATCCTACATTGCACTGGGGCATATTTTCCCGACCACCACCAAAGAGATGCCCTCATCGCCACAGGGTTTAATCGCTCTGAAACATCAGGTAGAAATCACACCTGAATTCCCGACGGTGGCTATCGGCGGTATTTCACTGGAACGAGTACCTGATGTGGTCGCGACCGGTGTCGGTGGTGTAGCGCTGGTCAGTGCCATCACCAAAGCGAAAGACTGGCGACAGGCAACAGCCAGATTGCTTCATTTAGTTGAAGGGACACCTGACAAAAACGTTGAAGAAAATGATCGGAGGCGCTTATGTTGAACGATCAGGAATTTATGCGATACAGCCGTCAATTATTACTGGAAGATATCGGCCCGGACGGACAGGAAAAATTAAAAAACGGCAAGGTGTTAATCGTCGGGATGGGAGGCTTAGGCTCCCCCGCTGCACTCTACCTCGCAGCAGCGGGAGTAGGGCACCTTTATCTTGCCGATGATGACAAATTACATGTCTCAAATCTGCAACGTCAGATCCTCTATCGCACGGCTGATATTCCCGCAGGTAAAGCCACACTGGCGGCACAAAAACTGGCTGATCTGAACCCATTGGTTCATACAACCGTCATTAATGAACGACTGGATAAAAAATCACTGACAAACCTCGCCCGGCAGGTCGATCTGATACTGGATTGCTGCGATAACATGGCAACCCGACATGCTATTAACGCCGCCTGTATCGAAACCGGAAAACCTCTTATCAGTGGCAGCGCCGTCGGTTTCAGTGGTCAGCTTATGGTATTCGAACCGCCTTACCAGCATGGCTGTTATGCCTGCCTCTATCCCGATCAGGAAGAGCCACAGCGTAACTGCCGCACTGCGGGTGTTTTAGGGCCAGTGGTCGGTGTGATTGGGACATTACAGGCGCTGGAAGCTATTAAAATGCTGGCGGGTCTCCCTTCTTATCTGAATGGAAAACTGCGACTGTTTGATGGCAGAAAACAGAACTGGAGTACGTTACAACTGACACCCTCACCACAATGTCCGGTATGCGGAACGCCCCCCACCATTGATAAAACTGCGGGTACAGATAAAACCGTTTCAGGAACAGAAATCGTATGAACATTATTGTCAACGATCAAACGATCACACTGGATACGCCGACAGATAATCCCATGACAGTTCAGCAGTTACTGGAACATATGCAACGTCCCCAGTCAGGTACTGCACTGGCTATTAACCAGACCATCATCCCCCGCTCAGAATGGCATACCCACCAGCTCAGTGACGGGGATAATATCCTGCTGTTTCAGGCCATTGCAGGGGGCTAATGCCGGAGGTTAACCATGTTAAAAATTGCTGATACCACCTTTCATTCCCGTCTGTTTACAGGCACAGGAAAATTTGCCAATGCCGGGCTGATGATTGAAGCCATTCGCGCCTCCGGTAGCCAATTAGTCACAATGGCGATGAAACGGATTGATCTGCAAGGCAAAGATGATGGCATTCTCCTTCCCTTGCAGGAGCTGGGGGTTAAACTCCTGCCAAATACTTCCGGAGCAAAAACCGCAGAAGAGGCGGTTTTTGCTGCCCGCCTTGCGCGGGAAGCGCTGGGCACTAACTGGGTCAAGCTGGAAATCCACCCTGACGTGAAATATCTGTTACCTGATCCGATAGAAACCCTGAAAGGAGCGGAACAGTTAGTCAGAGAGGGTTTTGTGGTTCTGCCTTACTGTGGCGCAGATCCGGTTCTGTGCCGCCGTCTGGAAGAAGTGGGTTGTGCCGCTGTCATGCCATTGGGAGCACCTATTGGTTCAAATAAGGGCTTACTCACCCGGGATTTCCTGCAAATTATCATTGAGCAATCCAATGTTCCTGTGGTTATCGATGCCGGTATTGGTGCTCCAAGCCATGCACTGGCAGCCATTGAAATGGGAGCCGATGCTGTACTGGTCAATACTGCAATCGCCGTTGCCCATAATCCGGTCAAAATGGCGCAGGCATTCAAAACCGCCATTGAGGCAGGCGAACTAGCTCATCAGGCAGGAGTGGCAAGCCAGAAATCCCATGCAGAAGCCTCCAGCCCGCTGACCGATTTTCTGGGGGTTTTATGAGCAGCAATACCGTGGCAGAACAGACTTTCCGCCATCGCTGGCAACAGTTGGACTGGGATGACATTACGCTGAGCATCAATAGTAAAACCCGCCATGATGTTGAGCACGCTCTAAATAGTGAACGCCTGACACTGAGTGATTTTATGGCTCTGCTCTCACCCGCAGCTCTGCCCTACCTTGAACCAATGGCTCGGCGGGCACAACAATTAACCCGTCAGCGATTCGGTAATACCGTGGGATTTTATATCCCACTTTACCTTTCCAATCTGTGCGCCAATGACTGTACCTATTGTGGTTTTTCCATGAGTAACCACATCAAACGTAAAACGCTCAATGAACAGGAAATAGAGGCTGAATGTCAGGCGCTGAAAAAGCTGGGGTTTGAGCATATCCTGCTGGTAACAGGGGAGCATCAGAAAAAGGTCGGAATGGATTATTTTCGCCATTACCTTCCCTTAATACACCGTTATTTCAGTTCAGTCACAATGGAAGTTCAGCCATTGGCACAAGAGGAATATGCCGAACTGAAAACACTGGGATTAGATGCGGTACTGGTCTATCAGGAAACCTACCACGAACCGAGTTATCAGCTGCACCATCTCAGGGGGAAAAAACAGGATTTTCACTGGCGGCTGGAAACCCCTGAGCGACTAGGGCGGGCCGGCATTGATAAAATTGGTCTGGGCGCATTAATCGGGTTATCACCCCACTGGCGAACTGATTGCTATATGGTGGCAGAACACCTGTTTTTCCTGCAAAAACAGTTCTGGAAAAGCCGTTACTCCATCTCCTTTCCACGCCTGCGTCCCTGTGCTGGCGGGATTGAACCCGCATCCCTGATGAATGATGCAGAACTGGTACAACTGATCTGCGCATTCCGCCTGCTGGCACCGGATGTTGAACTTTCTCTTTCTACCCGTGAGTCACCTTATTTCCGCGATCATGTTGTACCTCTGGCGATAAACAGTGTCAGTGCCGGTTCTAAAACTCAGCCGGGTGGTTATGTCGAAAGTGATCATCACGAACTGGAGCAGTTCTCTCCGAATGACCACCGCTCTGTGCAACAGGTTGCCGAAGCACTGGTCAGATCGGGCTTACAGCCGGTCTGGAAAGACTGGGATAGTTATTTGGGGAGACAGGGATAAGAAATAAGCTGATGCCCTTCATCCAGGTTGCATATTGGATGAGGGGTCATCGCCTCAAGACTTATTAAAAACGATCTTCTTTATTCAGATAGCTTTTTATTTTTTTTCGGTATTTACAAACTAATAAAACCAATACCAAGAGGCTGCTATAAAAAATAAATTTAACGATACTTCCCGCGATGACAATACAGAATAAAACCCCGATAACCATAAAAAAATTAAAAATATTTTCCATTACCCATCTTAAAAATGTAAATATGCCTTTTATGATGTGATAAATGCACTCCAGTAGTGCCGCGAAAAACTCCAACAAATCTTCCATTTGCATCTCCTTTTCCGTAATACCTTTATTTTACTTTTTATATTCGGGTATTAATCCATCATAAAAGCATTTTATCTGACCGGTTTGTAGCCATTCCACTAACTCAAATCATGCAAAGGCTTGTTCAAGGATGGCATCAGTTTGAATTCAGAAAACTTCACCTGTAACCCTTCCCGCCCTGGTGAACAACACATCGCACCAACAAACACTCGTTGCCCATTGTGTTGGCTGATAGTAAAAGGGGATAACCGCAACAAAGGCCACTGCTTACCATCTGTGGAATATTGCAGCCGGATAGCGCCTTCCTGATAAGTCAGCCGCAACCAGAATTTCTCAGAGTTACCCGAAAAAATCCCCATCGCCCAGTCAGAATAAGGTGCGGTTAATACACTGCCGATTGTTGCCTTGCCATCGGCATATTCAATACCGGCTTTCAGCCAATGCTGTTCATCCTCCAGCAACATAACGCCTGCCTGATCGTATAACTGCTCAAAACGCCCTTCAATACAGAGCTGAAACGTGAACCCTTCTTTAATAATTAACCCCAATTCCGCTTAAGATATTGCTGAAATATCTTCTTCTGAGTAGAAAATTTTCAGTGATGGCTTTTTCTCTTTAAGGCAGTAAGCAATCAATCCCGTTAAAATCG
>NZ_CAWQMW010000181.1:0-20064 GCF_963895965.1 Xenorhabdus sp. PB30.3
TATTATTTACTCATGTTTACAAAGAGAAATGATGATAAATAATGAATATTTTTTATTATTTAATGCTGATTTTATTATGTTTATTTCCTATATTTGGTAAGAATAGAGTGAAAATGCCAAGAAGTGGTAAAAAAGCACAGATTTTATAAACTAATTCTATACTGGTTTTATCTGCTATATATCCGAGAGCGGCTGCTCCGACACCCCCCATACCGAATGCTAATCCAAAGAATAATCCTGCTATCATCCCCGTGTTGCCGGGAAGTAGTTCCTGTGCATAGACGAGAATGGCGGAAAATGCAGATGCCAGTATCAGGCCGATAATAACGGTGAGTATGCCTGTCCAGAATAGTGATGCATAAGGTAAGAGAAGAGTGAAGGGAGCAACACCCAGAATCGAACCCCAGATGACATACTTACGGCCGATTTTATCTCCGATAGGGCCACCAATCAGAGTGCCTGCGGCGACAGCAAACAAAAAGACGAAAAGATGAATCTGTGCATTTTGAACAGAGACACCAAATTTTTGGATCAGATAAAAAGTATAGTAGCTGCTGATGCTGGTCAGATAGAAATACTTTGAAAAGATCAGTATTAGTAAAATGATGAATGAACGGACAATGATTTTTCTGGGAAAAACGGGCTCAAAGTTTGTATTGGAGGCGTGGCGTGAAGTCGTACGATACTGCATTTTGTACCATTGACTGACTTGTAACAGAATGATGATAGCCAGCAGAGCTGCCAGAGAAAACCACCCTATATTTCCCTTACCGTAAGGCGCGATGAAAATAGCGGCTAACAGTGGGCCAAGTGAACTTCCCAGATTTCCGCCTACCTGAAATAAAGATTGTGCTAACCCAAGACGCCCACCCGAAGCCATTCGGGCAACTCTGGATGATTCTGGGTGAAAAACCGATGAACCTGTACCGACCAGTGCTGCTGCCAGCAGTATCATAGGAAAACTTTCGGCATAAGCCAGCAAAAGCAATCCGGAAAGGGTAAAACCCATCCCAATGGGTAGCGAATAAGGCTGAGGGTGTTTATCTGTATATAAGCCAATGAGGGGCTGTAATAAAGACGCTGTGACCTGATATGTCAGAGTTATCATTCCAATCTGTATAAAACTGAGAGTAAATTCAGATTGTAATAGTGGATAAATCGCCAGAATCAGCGATTGGATCATATCGTTCAAAAGATGAGACAGGCTAATTGCGCCAAGAATAGAAAAAACCGTTTTCTGTGTTCTTTTTTGTGAGCCTGATTGTGGAATTGTACTATTTTGCTTATTTATGTTCATTTCTTCACCAATGTCACCTGTGTTGTATGGTGCTGAACGGTTATTTAATTGTTACACCTTAATGCATATTCACTTTCCAATAAAACCTTTGCTCATCTTGGTATAATTTGATGCCTATCGCAAAAAAATGGAACAACACTCTATTTAATAGCTTATTTATGTAATCTTGATCGAAAAAATACGGCATTAAGTGCTGTTCCGCTAGTCTGTTCTGTTGTTGAACATATGCCTGTGCCGGCCATATTTCTTGTCATAAAAAAGTAATATTTCTTTGAAATGAGGCAGGTTTTAACGTCATTGAAAAACAATAACAGTCATGCAGTCAATTTATTTAGGAGCATGGAGATATCCGATGAAATTTTCATTTAAAGCGTCAGTATGTACCCTTGTTGTTTCTCTGGCTTTGTCACCGATGGTGGCTTCGGCCTGGGAAAAAGATAAAACGTACGATATTACGATATTGCATACCAATGATCATCATGGTCACTTTTGGCAGAATGATCATGGAGAGTACGGATTGGCTGCTCAGAAAACGGTAGTCGATTCTATACGACAGGAAGTTGCTAAAAAAGGTGGCAGCCTATTACTGCTATCGGGTGGAGACATCAATACGGGTGTACCTGAATCGGATATGCAGGATGCCGAGCCGGATTTTAAAGGCATGAATCTGGTGGGTTATGATGCGATGACACTGGGAAATCATGAATTTGATAAGCCTTTGAATGTACTTTATCAACAGGAGAAATGGGCTAACTTCCCATTCCTGTCAGCGAATATTTACCAGACCAGTACCAATAAGCGTTTATTTAAGCCCTATGTGATATTTGATAAGCAAGGGGTAAAAATTGCAGTTATTGGCTTAACCACTGACGATACCGCGAAAATAGGGAATCCGGCTAATTTCCCTGATGTGGAATTCCGTGTACCCGCGAAAGAAGCGAAAAAAGTCATTGATGAACTGAAGAAGAATGAAAAACCGGATGTCATTATTGCTGCAACGCATATGGGGCACTATGACGATGGTCATCACGGTACGAATGCTCCCGGAGATGTGGAAATGGCGCGTAGTTTACCTGCTGGCTATTTAGATATGATTGTGGGGGGGCATTCACAAGATCCGGTCTGTATGTCTGCGGAAAATAAAAACTATAAACAGGTGGATTATGTACCGGGAACGCCTTGTTCTCCGGATCGTCAAAATGGAACGTGGATTGTTCAGGCCCATGAATGGGGCAAATATGTTGGGCGGGCAGATTTTCAATTTCGTAATGGTGAATTTAAGTTAATGCACTATCAGTTAATTCCTATCAATTTAAATAAAAGAGTCACACAAGAGGATGGGAGTACTGAGAGAGTTTATTACACTCAACAAATTCCCCAGAACGCAGAAATGCTGAAATTGTTGACGCCTTATCAGGATAAAGGCAATCAGAAACTGAGTGTCAAAATTGGGTCAGTTGACGACAAATTAGAAGGTGACCGTAGTAAGGTTCGTTTTATACAGACCAATATGGCTCATCTTGTGCTGGCAGCTCAGATGGAACGGGCCAATGCTGATTTTGCTGTGATGAGTGGTGGCGGTATCCGTGATTCTATTGAAGCAGGGGATATTACGTATAAAGATGTATTAAAAGTTCATCCATTCGGTAATCAGCTAATTTATGTTGACTTCAAAGGCAGTGAAGTTCTGCCTTATCTGACCGCTGCTGCTAATATGGAAGCGGATTCAGGTGCTTATGGTCAGTTCTATAATGTCAGTTTTGTGAAAGAGGGTAAGAGCATCAGCGACGTAAAAATTGCTGGGAAGCCTTTAGATCTGAATAAAACTTATCGTATGGCAACATTGAATTTCAACGCTATCGGTGGTGACGGTTATCCACGAATTGATAATTTGCCGGGATACGTAAATACCGGTTTTGTCGATGCGGAAGTATTGAAAGGGTATATTGAAAAACACTCTCCACTGAAAGCCGCTGACTATGATCCTAAAGGCGAAATAGTTTTCAAATGATGATAAGTAAAATCTGATTTTTGACAAAAAAGACCATCTTTAAAATAGATGGTCTTTTATTTACCATTTGGAATGGTAATAAATAATCTGAAGTAGGTATGATTGAAAGCAAATAGTTAATTGTTTAATATCATGGTTATTAGCGTGTTTTTCTCTCCTTCTTTTTTGTTTGGTATTATTTTAAATCCGTGACTTTGGTATAATTTAATGATTTTATTTTTATTTTTGCATTCTAGGATAATTGTTCGTCCTCCTATTAGATATTGCGCTTTTTCGATAATAATTTCTATTGGAATTAAGATGTCCTTAAATTTTATTGGGTTTCCTTGTAAGGAGAAATTTTTAGCTATCTGTCCAATTAAATAAACTTTCAGTGATGTGGCACGATTACTGATCCCATCAAGTTTCTTTATTTTTGATTTTGAAAGAATAAAGTCATGTATTGGTAGTTCTTTAAAGGTCAGAGAAAAGTAAGCCAAAATTATTCCAGTCATATCTAAAACCAAGTAGGTTCTTGTTGCATCAACTTTTTCAAATCTAATAGCTCTTGAATGTAAAAATGATTCTACATCTTGGTTTGATGGACAGGAAAATGAATGCAAATATTCCATTGTTTTATCAGTACCAAGTGTCATTAATACCTTGCTTAAAGCGAGAATTTTCGTTTTAATATTTCTATCGCCTCATTTTGTTGTGCTTCTATATCTATATGGTCATATTTGTTTCTTCTTGGTTTCTTATTGGCCTTTTTTAACATCTTAATTGCCTTGGGATCAGTAATCACAATTTGCCGGAAAATTGACGAGGTAGCCATTTTATCTCCTTTTATTTAAATATATTAAGTTACTTAAAATAGTAAATAATATTATTTTTGCTATAAGGAAAGTATATCGATATTAGAAAATTGAACAAGACTCTGTTTTTGGGAAAACAGAGCCGGCTCGAAAAATTTAGAAGTAATTACAATTGATTTTCAAATTCTGGCGATATCAGCAAATGAACCACTTAGTAGTTGGCATAAATCAGTAGGGGCCAGTTCAATATCCAGTCCTCGCTTGCCGCCGGAAATAAACAGAGTAGATAAAGCTTCGGCCTGGCTATCAATAACAGTAGGGAGACGTTTCTTCTGGCCTAATGGACTGATTCCTCCTACCAGATAGCCCGTAATCTTTTGTGCCAGTTGAGGGTCTGCCATATCGGCTTTTTTTGCTTTAAATGCCTTGGCGACTTTTTTCAAATCCAGTTGCCCTGCAACCGGGGTAACAGCGACAACAAGATTTTTAGGATCACCATTTAATGAAACCAAAAGGGTTTTAAAAACTTTTGTTGCATCTAAACCCAGTTTTCTGACTACTTCATCACCAAAATTATGTTCATTGGCATCGTGTTCGTAAGGATGAATCTTAAAATTAATTTTTTGTTTTTCCAGAAGAATTATGGCGGGGGTCATATGTTATGTCCTATATAAGCTCTCAATTATTTGAAATGTTTTTTATTCTTGTTGCTGCAACAACTGTAGCAAATTGTTTTCACCATGAAGGTGTAATGCACCGACCGCCACGACATATTTTCCTGCAGGTAAGGTACGCAATTGCATACTCCATTGGGAGTTACGTTCAGTCATCAGGGTTTGGTAAATAGCGTCGCAGAAAGTTTGTGGCAATACCGGGTTTTTCTGGTCTGATTTGTAATTCATCCACCAGCCAATCATAGTTTGTAAAGCTCGGGCGTTAGTATGCCAGTGAGCAAGAGTATCTTCTAATAGAGAAAGGCCACCATTGGGTAACTCGGTAAGCAAATTGATCTGCTTATCTGTTCCTTCCAGCTCGATGATATCTTTATCAATGGCTTTTGCGCTGTTCAGTAATTGGTAATCAATCCCATATTGAGGACTCATTCCCAAGTATTTAGCCTGAGCAGCCTGAAGGATCAGGGCAACTTGCCAGGAAGGCAGCCGATCCAGCAATTCTATCGGCTGATGGATCTCATGGCAGTATTGCTGTAGAAACGAAAAGTGTTCAGATGATAAACGTTGTGACAGTCCGGCCTGCTCGGGCGGTATTTGCTGAAATGGCGACCCTGACTGTGTAATATCTGCTTCAACAATTAAAGCATTGCATTGTTCCAGTTGTTCCAGCAATACTTCAGAAAGTGGATACATATTTTCTGTACCCATATGGATACTGCCAACAATATGTAATTGTTTGTTCTCAGGCAGAGTTACATCATAAGCAGGATAGGGGTAATTTCGTTGGGAATTTAGTCCTAATACATTACTGAGATAGGTCATAAGTTTTCCCATTTCACAACTCCGTTAATGGACGTAAATTGATATGCTAATGTATTAAAGGTTAACAGGAAAGTGTGAAAAAGTGCGAAATCCATAGGGTATGTATGATAAGTAGAAAGCTAAACTTCCTTGTTTAGCTTTCCGAAGCTTAGATCAGTTAATCTTTCGTTTTAAAACGTAATAATCGGTTAGCGTTACTGACTACGGTAATAGAAGAGAGAGCCATGGCGGCACTGGCAATCACCGGATTTAATAATGTACCGGTGAAAGGGTAGAGGATACCGGCTGCAATCGGGATCCCCAGCGTATTATAGATAAATGCCCCGAACAGGTTCTGTTTCATATTACGTAATGTCCCTTTAGATAATTCAGCGGCATCGGCAACTCCATGCAGGCTGTGGCGCATCAGGGTAATTGATGCTGTTTCAATAGCAATATCACTGCCGCTTCCCATCGCAATACCTACATCGGCTTGTGCTAATGCCGGAGCATCATTAATTCCGTCACCAATCATCGCTACTTTTCTGCCCTCAGATTGCAAGGCCTGAATAGTTGCCGCTTTACCATCAGGCAAGACACCAGCAATAACCTGATCAATGCCAGCTTCTTTGGCTATAGCATTAGCCGTTGCCGGATGATCTCCCGTCAGCATCACTAAATGATACCCCTGCTTATGCAGACGTTGCAGGGCTGAGATTGTATCCTGACGCAGTGGATCACGTATTGAAAACAGGGCTGCTATTTTACCGTCAACAGCCAGAAGAACAGGGGTAATACCTTTTTCCGCCTGTTGTACTACTTGCTGTTGTAATGTGCTTGTTTCAACCTGATTCTGTTCAAGTAGGTTCAGATTACCTAACAGCAGTGTCGTGTTACCGATATTGCCGCTAATCCCTGTGCCTGCCAGAGTGCGAAACTGCGTGACGTCAGTTAATTGTTTACTCTCTATTTTTCTGTCTTCAGCTTTCAGGAGAATTGCTTTTGCTAAAGGATGGTTTGAACCGCTTTCCAGCGCACCTGCCCACAGTAATACCTGTTCTTCCGTGTAGCCGTTGAAAGTATGAATTTCCGTAACCTGTGGCATGCCTTCTGTCAGGGTTCCGGTTTTGTCAAAAACAAGGGTATCGAGTTGACTGGCCTGTTGCAGGGCATCAGCATCGCGTATTAATACTCCTAATTCAGCAGCCCTTCCGACGCCTGAAATAATAGACATTGGTGTTGCCAGACCAAGCGCACAAGGGCAGGCAATAATCAGTACCGTTGTGATAATGACCAGTGCGTACATGATTTGCGGAGCCGGGCCGGCAAAATACCAGATAGCACCGGCAACCAATGCAATAACGACGACGACAGGGACAAATATTGAGGATATTTTATCCACCAGTTGGCCGATTTCCGGTTTACTGCTTTGTGCCTGACGAACAAGATTGATAATTCTGGCTAAAGTGGTTTGGCTGCCTACGGCTGAAGCTTTGAACAGTACCGTTCCATCCTGAACGACTGTCCCGGCATGAACTGTATCACCGAGTGTTTTTTGCTGCGGAATAGCTTCTCCCGTCAGCATCGCTTCATCCAGCCAGACTGTGCCCTGAATGATCTCTCCATCAACAGGAACCCTATCACCCGTTACCAGCCGTAATGTCATATCGGGTTCAACATCAGCCAGCGGTAATGATATTTCGCCTTCTGATGTGATGACTCGGGCTGTTGGAGGCGTTAAATCCAACAGTCGCTCAAGTGCTTGTGAAGAACGCTGACGTGCTCGCTGTTCTAAGGCATGACCAAGATTAATTAAGCCGATAATGATAGCGCTGGCTTCATAATAAATATGGCGCGCCTGAGGTGGAAAAATATCCGGCCATAAGTTGACGCTGATGGAATATAGCCATGCAGCCCCTGTTCCCAGTGCAACTAATGTATCCATTGTCGCGCTGCCGTTTTTCAGGCTTTGCCAGGCGTTGCGATAAAAATGCCCGCCAGCAAATACCATAACGGCAAGAGTCACCAGACCAATGCTCAGCCAGATGGTATGATTTTCCGGTGTGAGCATCATATTGTCGCCTATCATGCCCCAGATCATAACCGGAACCCCGACAATCAGAGCGAGGGCTGATTGCCAGCGGAAACGGAGCATATTGGCTTGTGCAATCTGTTGCTGTCGTTCCCGGCGTTCAGTTTCATCCAGAATGATTTCAGCTCCATAACCGGCTTTGATAACCGCATCGACCAAAGCCTCGGAGGAGGCGGAACCGGTGATTAGAGCACTTCTTTCCGCCAGATTGACTCTGGCATTTTTAACACCCTCAACAGATTGCAGGGCTTTTTGTACTTTACTGACGCAACTTGCGCAGCTCATGCCATCCAGCAGAAGCTGAATGCTGTCGTCGCTGTTATGAGAAGCACCAGAGCCAGTTTTTTTATCAGATTTTGTGATAGGAATAGAAGTGGAATCTGTTGCCGCTAGCAAAAATTCTGGTTCAGGTGTTGTCAGCGGCTCATTTTTTGGGAGATGCGAACTCATGACTGATTCAGCATGATAGCCTGCTTGTTTTACTGCGCTAATTAAGGCATTTTCTTCAGCCTTGCCGTAAATTCTGGCTGTTTGCTTATCGACTTCAGCAGCAACGACACCTTCCACTGATTCCAGGGCTTTCTGGGTTTTGCCGACACACTTCATACAGCTTAATCCGGAAAGCTGTAACTCAACATCATGGCGATCTGCGATTGAAGCCTGATAACCAGCATCACGGATAGCCGCTATCAAGGCATCAGGTGTTACGTTACTGATAACTTTAGTGTATTCAGGGGTGACCTCAGCCTGTTCAACTCCGGGTAGATGCTCCAACGCTTTTTTGACCCTGCTGACACAGTGCATACAGGTTAAGCCCTGAAGTGCAAGAATGGTTGTTGTAGACATAATAAAATCTCCTGAAACAGAGTGATATACGCCGCGATGCAACTCGAAATCCATTGGGTATATACTTACTATTATTATTGGGGATAGCTCGTTATCTGTTTAGGCTAAACCTTCCTGCAAGGGGAAGGTCAAGGGGGAATAATGAATATCAGTGAAATTGCCCAGAAAACGGGCTTAACCAGCAAAGCTATCAGGTTCTATGAAGAAAAAGATTTGATTACAGCGCCGGGGCGGGAAGAGAATGGCTACCGTTTTTATCAGCAGAAGCATATTGATGAATTAATCCTTTTACGGCAGGCGAGGGAGGTGGGGTTTACTCTGGAAGAGTGCCGGGAATTATTACGGTTATTTCACAACCCTAATCGTCATAGTATGGATGTGAAGGCTACAACATTGCAAAAAGTGGCTGAAATAGAAAAAACGATTGCAGAATTACAGAATATCAGGAAAAAGTTATTAACACTGGCGGCTGAATGTCCGGGAGATGATGGCGCTGAATGCCCCATCATTGAACAACTATCTGGTACTTGTGCAAAACATGGTTGATGATATCAGCTTAATTGTCAGGGGCCTGTGTATAGTGAAAATATTTTATATCCAGAGTCGCTTAACCTGATTGCATATGCGCTCCCAGTCAGGTGTTTGCAAATATTTATCCACTTCAGCTTCAAGGGTTTCGATATCTTGCCAATTGTCTATATCGAACGGTTTGCTGAGCGTAAAATTTGCGCGTAAATAGTTTTTTCCAAGAATTTTTTCAGCCTGAAATTCTGCCATCTTAGCTGTCGTTTCAAATATGAGCATCAACAGAGCCGCTGGTGGTACCTCATCTTTGTTCCCCCACCGCAGAGGCCACAACCACCAATTTACTCCCCAGCTTAACGGTGCATAGTTGTCGAAATTGATCGAAGTCACTCCGTTAGACATATCTCCGGTACCTACGGATAGCATGCGGATGTCAGTTGGGCCAGAAACTCCCTTCAGGGATAATGCTTCGGTAAGTGCTGTCATGGACGGATTATTGGCAAAAACTCCACCATCTACGAAATAGCCAAAATCCGTGCTATTTAGCTGAATACGATATGGCTGGAAGAACGTTGGAGCCGCAGATGTCGCCATTGCTGCATCAACCATGGAGATATTACGAAAGGGATTTTCTGGCAGGTTGGAAAAAGTACACGGTAGCCAGGATTGATTGTTTTCGTTCCAAAGCTGGGCTGCATTAATCGCTATAAAATGTTCTGAGCTGGATAGTTGTGCATCAGAAAAAAATTCCTGTAGAATTTTTCTCAGGCCATAGTTGTAATATCTTGTGCCCATAGCACCGGGTCTTCCAAGAGGTTCATCATTTTGAGCGGAAACCCCTCTAGTTCTGCTTATATTTTGCAATGATATTTCATTCGAGACAAAATGCTGAATACCATCATTTCTGTAGCGGTCAATCATTTTCGAAAGAGTGATATCTTGTGGCATACCTTGTGATGATATTCCTTCTGTGGATATCCCGGTAAACCTACTGGTTTTTTTAGTAATTTGAAATTGTTTATCTAAATCCTGGATGAGTTTGGTGACCTGCGAATCACAAATTCCAGGCCTGTATTTATTCTGTAATAAACTATGGACTATGAAAATATTAGCTCCCTCCTTTTTGTATAAATCAACCATTTTTGAGATAGGGACACCGTGTGCCATGCCCAGAGCTAATAAGCCTCCTGTGGATGTTCCGGCAAATCCATTGGTTCTTTTAATAATCTGAAATTTCTTATCGAGATCTTCAATAAGTCTGGCTGTTAGCAAACCACGAATTCCGCCGCCATCGCAGCAAATGATTTTAAAAGTCATGATTAAATCCCTATTCGTTTTTCTCAGAACTGGGTATTCGATTAATTTTAACTTTCGCTACATTGAAATATTTTTATCTTGACTATTCGTTCGAAGTGGAGCTGTCATTTCTGCTGTTCTTTTCAGAAGAAAAGTACATCCTGTCAGAGCTTAGGTGTGCTTGTTTGCTAGGGTTATGTGGTATTGATAAGTTTTGATATAACGATAAATGAATGATAATTCAGTTACCTGTAACATATTGTAAACGGAAATTACTAAACTCTAATCAATGGCCGTTTTCAACATTTTCCACCGGATTCATCGTTTGGTTTCATTAAAGGTTAAATATGGCTGGCATGGCCAGCCTGTATTAGGAGTGTCGTTGATGAATGGTTAACTGCATTAACTGACAACAAGGGTTTAATATTTTCTGTGTCGGTTTGTTGCCACCCCGTATTATATCGGCTTAACCTTTAGTGTTATCCCGTCGACGGCGATGATTTCAACTTCTGTATTGGCAGTGAGTTCATGGTCACAGTGAATGCGCCAGCTACCATCAGCCAGTTTGATTCGTCCATAGCCATTTTCAGTATCTGTCGTTAAGCGGGCGTGCTGCCCGATTAATTGCTGATTTTTCTGATTGAGCCTCTCATCACTACTCTTTTGCGGGTGGCGGCGCAACCAGGCCCGCCACGCGATAGCAGAGAGTAATGTTAATAAGGCAAACAGTATACCTTGTAGCTCCCAGCTCATTGAGGGAAAAATCCATGTGATCAGGGCGACAATGACAGCTGCAATCCCTGTCCACAGCAAATATCCCCCCGTACCCAGCAATTCAGCAATTAACAGTAATCCACCAAAACAGAGCCAGAACCAGACCGGTTGAGTGGCTATCTGTTCAATCATAGTTAGTTATCCTGTCTATCCTTCTTACTTTCGTTAATCAGTTCAGCAATACCTCCGATAGCACCCATCAGATTGCTGGCATCCAGCGGCATCATAATGACTTTGCTATTATCTGCTGCACCGATACTGGTAAGAGCATCCGTATATTTCTGGGCGACGAAGTAGTTAATCGCCTGCATATTGCCGTCAGCAATCGCGTCAGAAACCATTTTTGTTGCTCTTGCTTCAGCTTCTGCGGCACGTTCACGGGCTTCTGCCTGTAAGAATGCTGACTGGCGTTCACCTTCTGCTTTCAGGATCTGAGACTGTTTTTCCCCTTCGGCTTTCAGAATAGCGGCCTGACGAACCCCTTCAGCTTCCAGAATATCTGCACGTTTGGTACGTTCAGCTTTCATCTGGGCATTCATTGCAGAGATCAATTCCTTCGGTGGACGCACATCACGGATCTCGATACGGGTAATTTTCACCCCCCACGGGTTAGTCGCTTCATCGACGATGGTCAGCAGGCGGCTGTTAATTAAATCGCGCTGTGACAGCATTTCGTCCAGTTCCATTGAACCCAGAACAGTACGGAAGTTAGTCATAGTCAGGTTGATAATAGACAGCTCAAGGTTACTGACTTCATAGGCAGCACGCACCGGATCGACAACCTGAATAAAGCAGACGGCATCAATAGTGACATTGGCGTTATCGCGGGAAATCACCTCTTGCGATGGAATATCCAGTACCTGTTCCATCATATTGATTCTACGACCCACGCGATCAATAAACGGAACCAGAATATGCAACCCCGGCGTTAAGGTGCGTGTATAGCGGCCGAAACGTTCTACGGTCCACTGATATCCTTGTGGAACGGTTTTAACACAGGTAAAGACGATAACGACTGCAATAATAATCAGAATGGGCACAGCCCCGAGAGAAAGTAAATCCATAACAATTCCTTTATTAGTTAATCATGGAATACATAAATGTGCTTAATCAATAGAGTAAAGAGTATACATGACGACGATATTTGGATGCCAGTGCATCTCCGGTACCGAGCGCGGTGATAATATCCATTAGTGTTTTTTTCACTTCACCATTGCCAGCAGAGAGATCTTTTTTCAGAAAACCGAACAATAATTCAAGCGCTTCTTCATTACGTCCGACTTCATGTAATTTAGACGCCAATTGAAGCGCAAGTTCCGCATTTTCCGGCTGAGACGCCATTTCCAGCAAAAGCTGCCTGATTTCAGGAGAATCCGCTGCTTGTTTGTGTGATTCAATGGTAGCGAGTAAATCATGATAACGTTGGTCTTGTTCTTCTGATGGAATAGTTTCCAGTACTTTTTGCGCTTCTTCCAGATGATTGAATGAAATATGAACTTCAGCCAAAAATAAGCTAAGTTCCATATCCTGCGGATCTTCCTGATGAGCTTCTTTCAGTAAAGACAGCGCTTCCTGATTTTTTCCTTCAACAAGTAATTCACTTGCCTGTTCCAGCGGGGACTTTCCTGAAAGTGGCAGAATTTGGGCAAACATCTTTCTGATGTTTTCGTCGGTTTGTACCCCTTCAAAGCCGTGGAAAGGGCGGGCTTCACGCACAAAAAGTACGGTTGGTACAGTCCGCACACCGAATTGTGCCGAGATATGGCCCAGTTGGTCACAATCAACTTTAGCCAGAATAAATTGACCGGCATATTCATGGGCGAGTTTATCGAGGGTGGACTCTAATTCATGACAATGCAGATCCTGAGGGGACCAGAAATAGAATACAACAAGTGTGGTTAGAGACTGTTGAACAACCTGAGCGATATTTGCTTCATTAATGCGAACAATCTGAGCAGTGTTGCTGTTAGTATTCATTGTTGGTTCCATGGGTTCTCTCTCGTTATAAGGGCATTCATTAAAGTATACATAGGGCTGGCTTGCCGGTTTTTCAATCTTATGGCTAATGCGAAGATACGATTTTATCGATTAATCTTGCTGGCAGCAGGCGACGCAGAACAGTAACAGCATGAGATATTAGCGTCACAGGATAGCGTAACTTAGGGTTAGGGCTTTCCAGTGCATGAATTAATTTTTCCACAACATCTTCAGGCGTCATCGTTAAACGGCGAGCCATTGCCGAGTTTTCGACGGGGTTATCAATCTCGGTCTGAGCAACATTTTCTGTGAAACGCGTTTTAATCGGCCCCGGCTGTATCAGACTGACTTTTATTCCACTTCCTGCTAATTCCATTCTCAGGGCATCAGACCAGGCTTCAAGCGCATATTTACTGGCAGAATAAGCACCACGTCCCGGCGTGGAAATTAACCCCAATACAGAGCTGGTCTGGATGATCCGCCCTTCACCATTCGCGCGAATTGCGGGTAGAAGCAGACATGTCAGCTGATGGGTACCAAAGAAGTTGGTGGAAAATTGTTTTTCCATCTGTTCACGGGAAATACTTGCCAACGGGCCATAAACGCCAAAACCACCATTATTGAATAATCCGAACAAACGACCATTTGTTAACTTAATAACTTGCTCAGCAGCTTTCTTAACACTTTCCTGATCATCTAAATCCAGTTCGATGGGTTCTAAACCTAATTCGCGCATATGTGCTAAATCAGCAGGTTTACGGCAAGCAGCCAAAACACGATAGCCACGTTGATGAAGTGTTTTGGCTGCGGCTAATCCGATACCACTGGAACATCCCGTAATAAGAATGGCTTTTTGCATAACTTTACCTGTCAATTTACAACAATTTACTGGCATAAATGATTTACTATTAATAAGTGAACATTTTTACTTATGGGTAATATATGCCGATAGTTTTCTGGACATCCAATCTGCAATAAAAGGTTGTGCGGCCTGATTGGGGTGCAACCCGTCATCTTGCATCCATTCTGGTTTGATAGCAACTTGCTCCATAAAAAAGGGCAATAAAGGGATATCATTATTTTTTGATAAAGCAGGGTAAATTCCGGCAAAAGATTCGGTGTAACGTTTCCCATAATTGGGCGGAATGCGGATTTGCATTAAGAGCGGCTGAGCTTTGCTCTGTTTGACTAATGAAATGACTTTTTGCAGATCCTGTTCTATTTGCCGAACGGGAAAACCACGCAGTCCATCGTTAGCCCCGAGTTCTATTAAAACCCATTTGGGTTTGTGTTGTTTCAGTAATTCAGGCAGGCGTTCAAAACCTTGTGCTGCGGTATTCGCGCTGATACTACCATTAATGATATTCACTTTATTACCGGATTGATGCCACTGGTTTGCCATAAGAACAGGCCACGACTGCTCAACCGGCAGGCGATAACCAGCACTGAGGCTGTCTCCTAATATCAGCAGAGTATCAGCTGCCATTGCTCTGGCGCTGCATAGCATTAACAATAAAAGGAAAAATACATGGCTGTAGAGTGTGCTCTTGAAGTTCATAATCTCATTAAATATGTTGGTGAAGGGGAACAGGTAATTAATATATTGCAAGGTGTTGAGCTGCTTGTCGAGCCAGCGCAGACAATTGCATTAATTGGTGAATCAGGTTCAGGGAAATCGACCCTTTTGGGTATTATTGCTGGTTTGGATGACGGTAGCTCAGGTGAAGTTCATTTGCTGGGGCAGAATATCAGCCGTATGAATGAGGAACAGCGGGCACAGCTACGGGCAGAAAATATCGGTTTTGTTTTCCAGTCGTTTATGTTGATCCCCACTTTGAATGCACTGGAGAATGTCCAGCTTCCCGCACTTCTGCGCGGAGAATCTGAAAGTCAGAGCCGCCAGCAGGCTATCGAATTACTGGAGCAACTGGGTTTGGGCAAACGCCTGAAACACATGCCAGCCCAGCTTTCAGGTGGGGAGCAGCAGCGAGTTGCATTAGCCAGAGCGTTCAGTACCCGCCCTAAAATTTTGTTCGCAGATGAACCGACAGGCAATCTTGATCGTCAGACCGGTGAACGTATTGCGGATCTCCTGTTTTCACTCAACCATGATTATGCGACCACACTGATTTTGGTCACTCACGATAGCCAGCTTGCTGCCCGCTGCCAGCGGCGCTTACGTCTGGCAGACGGAAAATTACAGGAGGAAGCATGATCTGGCGCTGGTTCTGGCGTGAGTGGCGTACTCCATCTCTGTTGATTGTCTGGTTATCGCTGACGCTGGCTGTGGCTTGTGTCTTGGCGCTGGGGCGTATTGGTGATCGTATTGATCAGAGTGTTCATTATCAGAGCCGCGATTTTCTGGCCGGCGATCTGGTATTACGGGCATCATATCCTGTTGATCCATCCTGGCTGCAACTGGCACAGAAAAAGGGGCTGACACTCAGCCGCCAGATCTCATTTTCAACGATGACTTATGCGGGAGACGTTCCACAACTAACGGATGTAAAAGCCGCCGATCAACATTATCCGTTGTATGGTGAACTGGAAACCAGCCCTCCGGGACTGAAGCCGGAAAAAGGTTCGGTACTGGTTGCCCCGCGTTTGCTGGCGTTATTACATATCAAAGTGGGAGATAGCCTTGAAATTGGTGATACCACACTGAAGATCAGTGGAGAACTTTTGCAGGAGCCGGATAGTGGTTTCAATCCGTTCCAGCTCTCTCCCCGGATCTTAATCAATATCGATGATGCGCAAGCGACGGGTGCTATTCAGCCGGGAAGCCGTCTGACATATCGTTACATGTTTGCTGGTTCACCAGATGCGATTCAGTCATTCCAACAATTAATTGACCCTGAATTAAAAGCAGATCAACGCTGGTTAACATTGAAACAGGATAATGGCGCGCTGGCAAAATCCATCGAACGAGCCCAGCAATTCCTGTTGTTATCAGCCTTGCTGACATTATTGCTGGCTGTCGCTGCCGTCGCGGTTTCTATGACGCATTATTGCCGCAGTCGCCATAATCTGGTTGCGATACTGAAAACTCTGGGAGCCGGGCGTTGGGCACTACGCAAATGGATCATCGGGCAGTGGCTGGTGATATTACTCGCGGCAACTGTTGTTGGTTCCGTATTGGGGCTGGTTTTTGAAGCAGCCCTGATCCGGGTACTGGCTGCGATGTTGCCTAAAATGTTGCCGGAAGCAGGGATGTGGCCGTGGGTATGGGCGATTGGCGCTCTGTTCAGTATTGCTCTGCTGGTGGGAATTCGTCCTTACCGCCAGTTGATGGCAACTCAGCCCTCCAGAGTATTGAGAAGTGGTGTTTCTGCCAGTATCTGGCCACTACGCTATTACTTGCCTGTAGTCACTCTGCTTATTGCAGGAGGATTAATACTGTTGGCAGGGACTGAACCACTATTATGGTCATTACTGGCGGGGGTCCCTGTTGTAGCACTTTTATTAGGTGGGTTAGGCTGGAGTGGTCTGTGGTTACTGCGCCGTATCACATTTCGTCAGCTAAGCCTGCGTCTGGCTGTGAGCAGGCTGTTATGCCGACCATTCCAGACAATGACTCAGCTGGCCGCGTTTTCACTCTCTTTCATGCTACTGGCATTGCTGGTAATGGTGAGAGGAGATTTACTGAACCAGTGGCAGCAACAGTTACCGCCGGATAGCCCGAATTATTTCCTGATCAATATGACTCAACCACAACTCACACCAGTGGATGAGCTGTTGGCACAATATGACGTAAAGCCAACGGAATTTTATCCGGTGGTACTGGCGCGTCTGACAGAAATTAATGGGCAGTCTGCGGTTGAATGGGCTGACAAAGTACATCCTAAGAGTACGACGGTACGGCGTGAACTTAACTTAACATGGAAAAAAGAATTACCGCCGTTCAATACCCTTGTCGAAGGAAACTGGCCGCCGCAATCAAAGGAAGTGTCCCTTGAGCAGGGAGTTGCGGATCGGTTGCAGATTAAAATCGGCGATAAACTGACTTTCACTGGTGACACCAGAACTTTTGACGTCACAGTCAGCAGTATTCGCAAAGTAGACTGGGAAAGCCTGCATCCGAACTTTTTCTTTATTTTTGATAAAGAAACACTGGCGCAGCAGCCTCAGACATGGCTGACCAGCTTCCACTATGTCGGAAACGGGAAATTACTGACAGAAATTAATCGTCATTTCCCGACAATCAGCATGCTGGATATTGGTTCTATGGTTAAGCAGATTCAAGGTATCTTGCAGCAGGTTAGCCGGGCACTGGAAATCATGGTTGTGCTGGTAATGATATGTGGTGGGTTACTCTTATTGGCACAAATTCAGGTCGGTATGAGCCAGAGGCAGCTTGAGCTGGTGGTTTATCGCACACTGGGAGCCAGTAAGAAACTATTGCGGCGTACATTATGGAGTGAATTCGCCTTGCTTGGTTTTATGGCTGGTCTGGCGGCGGCATTTGGGGCTGAAATCGCCCTTTGGCTGTTACAGACTAAAGTTTTTGAGTTTCCGTGGCAGCCACAGTGGCTGATGTGGATCCTGTTGCCGGTTATCAGCAGTCTGTTACTTTCACTTTGTGGGGGTTGGCTGGGAGTGCGGCTGTTGCGCAGGCCGGCGCAATACCGGCGCCTACCGGAATAAACAAAACGTTTCTGTTCTATTCACTTTTAACACATTACCGATAATGGGAAGCTTTGGCTTCCCATGCTTCAGAACAATAAATTTCCGGGCGATGCAGGCAATCCTATTCAGTTTTAACTGAAGCGTCTCTTATTTTATGGCTGGGTGGTTTCATCACCATTGTTACGGTTAACACAGCAAAAACAGGGAAAGCAATGATGAGGAAAGCCCAGGTAAAACTACCGGAATAATCTTTAATAGCTCCAGCGAAGAAAGGAGCCAAACAAGCCAATGTAGAAATTAGATTCATGATCGAGAATAGTTCCAGATAAGGCTTACGACCAAAATAATTGGCGAGCAATACACTGGAAGCGAGAAAAGTCATGCCGTATCCCATACCGACGAACAGCGTAAATGCAATCAGGAATGGCCATGAAGAGGCAATACTCAGCGCGATTAAGCCAAGAATAATAATAGTCAGGCTACCAAGCAGTAATTTTTTCGGTTCAAGCCATTCCCCGACAGCACCTCCGGCCAGTCTTGAGAATGCATTGATAAAAGCCATGGAGCTTAGTAATCCTGCGGCAATGGCTTCATTGAAACCATTTTCAATAATATGGGCTACAGCGAAACTATTAACCGTAATACCACACCACAAAAATGCCGTGTAGGTGGCCGCAATAACATAAAACTGCCATGTCCGTAGTGCCTGATGGGCTGTCCAGAACTGTTGGGTGCGATATATACTGGATGAGTTTTCCCTATTATTTTTTTGGCTAACTGCTTTAGCGTGGGCAATTTCCTTTTCCCCTTCCCGAAGGGTGAAAATAGTCACGATAACAAAAACAGTGAGCACTATGGCGGAGATCATCCAGTGCATTCGCCAAGTTCCCCAGACCCGGGTTGCCAGAAAATAGATCCACGGGCCAATCACGCCGCCCAGCCCGCCAATTGTAAAATAGAACCCGAAAGCGAGAGACTGTTTTTCATATAATCGTGAAATAACATAGGTGCCGGGTACAGTGGCCAGAAAGGTAAAACCGACACCAATTAAAGCCGTTCCAATGAAATATGATGCAATGGCATGGGTATGATAGAGGTTGTAGAAGCCAGCCAGAAAAATCAGTAACCCAATAAAGAGTGTGAACCGAACACCGACCCTGCGAATAAACACGGTTGGCAGGAAACTGGACAGCCCGCAGGTCAGGCCAAGCAGTGTGAACCCTAAACCGGCATCAGTCCAGCTCCAGCCCAGTTCATTAATCATGCTGGGAAGGACAACACCCAATGACGTAAAGGTTGTTGCTGTGGATAGAAAATAGACCATGCCTAAAAGTATCAGCAAAAACCACTGATAAGTACGCCCGAATTTGTCGTATTGAGTGGACATTATGACCCCATCAAGGATATGAACCGTTAAAAACAGCACTATTTTAAGTGGTTATCAGGAAAAACTGTATCGAATAAACACACCATAGCTCAATTGGTTAGTACGAAAATAAGATGTATCTTTGATTTTGTATTTATTTTTGACCGGGTTGAGGAAAAAAAGCCTATAGATGACTGGCCTGATATCCTAGTTGTTTTCCAAGTGATAATGCAATTTTGGTTGAAAGTTAAACACTTTTGAAGTAAAGACTGGTATCAATTGATGGAGAATTGACGGAATTAACGAATTACACTTAACTTTTTTCATTATCTTATGGAAAATTACATAATTTTCGCTGTCATCAATTAAATTAACGTTACAATCAAAAAAGTGCTAGTGTTAAAACCAGCACTTTTATAAGGAGAAATGAATGGAAGAGGAGATATAGTATTTTTATTATTTAAAATCTGATTTTTATTTCATGGAAGAATTAGTATTTCCTACCATCATTACATAATAGATAATATATTAACCTGTGATTTATTGCAGAATAATCTAGCTACGTCGTCATCATGATTTTGGGTTCTATTTGTTTTCTGGATCATTATTATCCTCTAAAGTTAGAGTGGATACGTTCAGATCTGTGCATGTTACGGTAATTTTATTAAAATTAAATTTTGCTAATATAAGGAGATCAGAGATATTTTTTCCTCTAGGTGTATTAATTCCTACTTCTTTTGATAGACTCATAATAGAATCTGGATAATTACTTAAGGTAAATGTGGGGTATTCATCATTAGCGTTGTAAATAATTTTACCAACATATCCAGTATAGGTTCCATTCTTGCCATCAGGACATCCAGCATAAGCTGAACTAATTGACCAAGTTATTAAAAAAACAATAATCATGAGTGGATTTGTGTATTTCATGATGTTACCTCTATCTTTTGTACTTAAATATTATGCAATTTAAATTAATTAGGTT
>NZ_CAWQMW010000182.1:0-19524 GCF_963895965.1 Xenorhabdus sp. PB30.3
TCCGCTGCGATCAGGCGGATATCATTGACCAGCTCTTTATCATTAATTTTACGGGTTAACGGGACTTTGCTTTCTGCACTGTTGATGGCGCTGGTGGCATTTTGGTTAGCGGTATCTGCCAGTTTCATTGCCTGTACGGCGTCCAGCTGGATGGGTGAAATCAGTGCATCGGTTTCAGTCTTGTTGTAGGCATCCACGTCCGCTGCGATCAGGCGGATATCATTGACCAGCTCTTTATCATTAATTTTACGGGTTAACGGGACTTTGCTTTCTGCACTGTTGATGGCGCTGGTGGCATTTTGGTTAGCGTTATCTGCCAGTTTCATTGCCTGTACGACATCCTGCTGAATGGGCGCAATCAGGGCATCGGTTTCAGTCCTGTTGTAGGCATCCACATCCGCCGCGTTTAGATTGATATCATTGACCAGCTCTTTATGGTTGATCTTACGGGTTAGCGGAACCCATTTCTTCATGGCATTAACTGGATCGGCTAAATTATAGGCTTTCTGGGCTAATTCATGGGTAGACTTCACCGCTTTGGATGTAGCTGCGTGAGCCTCACTATTACTGTCTACAGCATTACTCAGAATGACAAAACCTTTATTTTTTAATGTGGCATCAGGATGATTACGGCTTTCTGCGTGATCTCTAATTTTCCCTCTGACATAGCTACGAGTGGCTAAGCCTGAAATTAGTTCTGCTATCCAGCCAGTTAAATTTCTATCACCAATAGGCAAAACCATGCGAACTGTTTGTTCCTGCATTTGTGATTTGTACAGAGCAGCACAGTTTCCGACAGCGATTAGCGTATTATCTTCATCGAATAGGCCTATTTCTCGGATCCACCAGTTACCCTCAGTTTCCGGAATTATCTGCTCAACAATAATTTGGTTCGGGTTATTGGGATCGATGAATAGCCTGTCAATTTCTGCACGATGCTTTTCATTTATTAATTGGCTTTGATTGGCATCAGGTGTTGGTAAATGCCCATCGCCAACAGCCATATGTGTGATCTCAAGTTTATTTCCTGAGGTTGCTGCATTTTCCAGTTTATTGGCGCCTGAATCCGTCAATAATGCAAAATATTTATTACTCATGTAACCCCCATATTTATGAATGACAAGTCAATGAAGTAAGACATACAATTGCATACGTAAGATTTTAAGGCTTAATTATCTGAAAATTCACATTAAATCGATATAATAAAATTTGTCAGAACTAAAAAAACCGACATAATGCCGGTTTTTTAGTAAGTCATATCTATATTTGATAGATTATTCGATCGTTTCTTCTTCCACTTTCAGCGATGTGATTTTCACTTTATTGATGCGGTGGCTGGTGATTTCCATCGGTTCAAAAAGATAATCACCGATCTTTAGCTGTTCGCCCAGTTGTGGAATATGTTGGAGATGCTCCATCAATAAGCCTGCCAGTGTCTGATATTCGCGTTTTTCATCCAGCGGTAGCGGAACGTAAAGCACCAAGTCATCCAGTGGCATAAAACCATTGGCAATCCAGTCCCCTTCTTCTGTGACCTGAATATCGTGACGGGCATCAATTTCTCCACTACCTACCGGTAAGTTTCCTGTAATCGTTTCCACTACATCGGTGACCGTAACGATACCTTCAACAGAGCCGAACTCATCAACAACAAAGGCAAAATGCGTTTGAGCCTGACGGAATTGCTCTAATGCCTGAAGTAAGGAAAGAGACTCAGGAAAAATTAATGGCTGCTGTACTAACTGACGCAAATCAAAGGGATTATGAGTAAGCTGTTGATTAAGAATATCGATCACATGCACGACGCCCAGTGGCTCATCACTGTTTTTTTCATCTGTAACCACAATCCGGGTATGCGGTTTTTGTTTCAGTAGTACAGCCAGTTTGTCCATGGGTGAATGAACATCAAGGTAAACGACATCATGGCGTGAAGTCATGATGCTGCTGACAGTGCGTTGTGCAAGGCTAAGAACACGGGCAATCATTTGCCGTTCCTGTGGTTCAAAGACTTCTTTGTGCTCTTCATGATCTGCAATCAAATTAGATGCATGATCATCCAGATTCGCCCTTTCACGCTTACCATTTAAAATATGCAGAACCGCTTCTGCCGTTCTTTCACGTAATGAACGGGAAGCACTCAGAAATTTGCGGCGGTTGAACTGGGCAAATTGATTCAGTGCTTCAATTATAATAGAGAAGCCAATGGCGGCATAAAGGTAGCCTTTGGGAATACGATAACCAAAGCCTTCTGCAACCAGACTGAAGCCAATCATTAATAGGAAGCTGAGACACAATATCACTATGGTCGGGTGAGCGTTGACAAACTTTGTCAGCGGCTTACTGGCCCATATCATCAGGATCATAGCAATAATGACAGCAGCGATCATGATACCAATGTGATCAACCATACCGACAGCAGTAATCACGGAGTCCAGTGAGAAGACCGCATCCAGAACAATAATCTGTACAACCACGGCCCAGAAACTTGCTCCTTTACGCTGTTGATTGGTATGCAGATTTTTTCCTTCCAGCCGTTCATTCAGTTCCATTGTTGCTTTAAAAAGCAGGAATATACCCCCAATCAGCATAATGGAATCGCGGGCGCTGAATGAATGACCCCACAGAGTCAGCAATGGCGCTGTCAGGGAGACAAGCCAGGAGAGGCTGAATAAGAGGATAAGCCGCATTAACAGAGCACAGGATAAGCCCGTGAGCCTTGCCTTATCCCTTTGCTTTTCCGGTAGTTTATCTGCCAGAATGGCAATAAATATTAAGTTGTCAATGCCCAGAACAATTTCTAAAACGATAAGAGTGGCCAGACCTGCCCATATCGTCGGATCAGCGATCCATTCCATACAGTTTATTTTACCTTTTAGTATGACGGCGTGTGCCGACTCCTGAATAATGAGGATTGACTGTCAAAATATCAATAGATGATTTATTGCGGCTGGAAATTTTTTCAGCAAAAAAACAGTATGACGATATCGATTGCATCAATAACTACCCCCAATGCCCATTCATGAGTTAACATGTGATCTCATTAACAAATTGTCTACTATATTTTGTTGTACTCAACATTGTTACATGTGCAACATTTTGGTAGATAGCAGTCATTATCAGACGGGAGTTATTCATGTCCAAACAACAGATCGGTGTTGTCGGTATGGCGGTTATGGGTCGCAATCTGGCGTTGAATATTGAAAGCCGTGGCTACTCTGTATCTATCTTCAACCGCTCCAGTGATAAAACTGATGAAGTTATCGCTGAAAATCCAGGGAAAAAATTAGTTCCAAGTTATTCCATTGAAGAGTTTGTCGATTCACTGGAAAAACCGCGTCGTATCCTGTTGATGGTTAAGGCCGGTGAAGCTACGGATAAAACTATTGCATCTCTGACGCCACACTTGGATAAGGGTGACATTCTGATTGATGGCGGCAATACCTATTTTCAGGATACTATCCGCCGTAACCGTGAATTATCTGCGCAAGGCTTTAATTTCATCGGTACAGGGGTTTCTGGTGGTGAAGAAGGTGCATTGAAAGGCCCTTCAATTATGCCGGGCGGGCAGAAAGAAGCCTATGAACTGGTTGCGCCGATTCTGAAAGAGATTGCTGCTCAGGTGGATGGTGAACCTTGTGTGACTTATATTGGTGCTGATGGTGCCGGTCACTATGTGAAAATGGTTCACAATGGCATTGAATATGGCGACATGCAGTTGATTGCTGAGGCTTACTCTTTATTGAAACATTCACTGAACCTGAGTAATCAGGAACTGGCAGAAGTATTCAGTGACTGGAATGAAGGCGAACTGAGTAGTTATCTGATCGAAATTACTGCTGATATCTTCCGTAAGAAAGATGAAGAAGGTAAATATCTGGTTGATGTAATTCTGGATGAAGCAGCTAATAAAGGAACCGGTAAATGGACCAGCCAAAGTTCTCTTGATTTGGGTGTTCCGGTAACGTTGATTACTGAATCAGTTTTCGCACGTTACATTTCTTCACTGAAAGATCAGCGTGTTGCCGCATCTAAAGTTCTGTCAGGCCCAGAAGCGCAGCCATTTGCAGGTGATAAAGCGGAATTTATTGAAAAAGTCCGTCGTGCGTTGTACTTAGGCAAAATTGTTTCTTATGCGCAGGGCTTCCAACAGCTGAAAGCCTCTTCCGATGAATACAATTGGGATCTGAATTATGGCGAGATCGCTAAGATCTTCCGTGCGGGTTGTATTATCCGTGCTCAGTTCCTGCAAAAAATCACGGATGCTTACAACGAAAATCCGGCTATTGCTAATCTGTTGCTGGCACCTTATTTCAAACAAATCGCTGATGAATACCAACAAGCACTGCGCGATGTCGTTTCTTATGGCGTACAGAATGGTATTCCAACTCCAACATTCTCTGCTGCCATCTCTTATTATGACAGTTACCGTTCCGCAGTCCTGCCAGCTAACTTGATTCAGGCACAGCGTGACTATTTTGGTGCGCATACCTACAAACGCACTGATAAAGAAGGTGTATTCCATACCGAGTGGTTAGAATAATAGAAAGTTAATATTTAACTATTATTATTCAAAAAGGTGCTGAATTATTCAGCACCTTTTTTACAGGCAATTTCCTAGTAGCAAATTCAGGGAAATGATTACTATTCTAACAGCCAGTGGGCAACATGCTCCATCCAATGATCGAGATGAGCATCAAGCATATTGTTCAGTAATATGATGCAGATAATAATAACCAGACCAAGCATTATCAAAATAAACAATTTATTCATAGGATAATTACTCATCTTGTCTGGTTGAAGTATAGCAGAACGTAAGTTTTGCTCAGGTTAAATCTGGCTGATTGATCACTTTGCGAAATGCAATTAACTCAGGCATAGCGATACGGCGGTAATCTTCTGTATTTAAAATGATTGATCGTTCCAGGCTGCCAGCGTTAAATGCCAATTCATCATAGCGTTCAAATAAAAGTGGGTCGGCAATCAGCTTTAAATCAGGATGAAAACTAAAGGGAGGGATGGCACCAAAAACACAGCGGGTTAATTCGGAAACCTCTTTCGGGCTTGCCAGTGATGCTCTGTTGCCACCTGCCTGTTTGGCCAGAACTGCCAGATCGGCCTGCTGGTCGGCGGGTAAGATTGCCAGAATATATTGACGGTAATTATTTCCCTTAACATGGCAGACTAAAGCTTTTGCCCCCTGACCTAAATGTGTCCCACGTATTTTTGCGACTTCCTCTGATTTCCCGCCAGTGGCATGTTCCATCACCCGATAACGGGCATGGTTAGTATCAAGTAAGGTACTAAGGTGTTCAAAAATATCATTTTTTAACAAAATGCGCTCCTGTCCTGAGTGTTTTTAATTGTATTCATCTGATTATTAAATAAATTTTTATCCTTTTGAAGTTTAGTGAATTGCCGTTTATTTTTTATTCCTACACTTGTGATTGTTGATTTGAGTCAAAATAACTGACGTGGATAAGTGAGAAATTATAAATCACTTCTCTTATTCAATATTTGAGATACCTCAGTAAAACCTAAGGAGTTCCTAATGGCAATATCAACTTTCTTTATCCCACCAGTGAATAAAATCGGTGAAGGATGTCTGAACGAGGCCATTCAGTTAGCAAAAACTTATGGTTACAAACAGGCTCTGATTGTTACTGACCGAGTACTGAACGAGATTGGTGTTGTTGGGAAAGTTCAGAAGTTATTGACTAATGTAGGGATAAAAAGCGCTCTGTATGATGGAACGAATCCTAACCCAACGACGATTAATGTCGAAGAAGGGTTGGCTATTTTGCATCAGCATAACTGCGATTTTGTGATTTCGCTGGGGGGCGGTTCGCCGCATGACTGTGCTAAAGGTATTGCATTGGTTGCGGCAAATGGCGGAGATATCCGCGATTATGAAGGAGTTGATGTTTCCGCAAAACCTCAGTTGCCGTTGATAGCGATCAATACCACGGCAGGTACAGCTTCTGAAATGACGCGTTTTTGTATTATCACGGACGTAGAGCGCCACATCAAAATGGCGATTGTGGATAAAAACGTGACGCCTATTTTATCCGTGAATGACCCTTCTCTGATGATTGGTATGCCGAAAGGACTGACCGCAGCGACAGGTATGGATGCGCTGACTCATGCAGTTGAAGCCTATGTATCTACGGCTGCCAACCCTATTACTGATGCCTGTGCGCTGAAAGCGGTGGAAATGATCAGCAGTTATTTACGTCGTGCTGTTGAAAATGGCAGTGATGTGGAAGCGCGGGAAAATATGGCTTATGCCCAATTTTTAGCGGGTATGGCATTCAATAATGCTTCTCTCGGGTATGTTCACGCGATGGCTCACCAGTTGGGCGGTTTCTATGATTTGCCACATGGTGTCTGTAATGCAGTATTGCTGCCCCATGTACAGCGTTTTAATGCAAAAGTTGCAGCACCCCGCCTGAAAGATATTGCAGCTGCGATGGGAGCAAATGTCGAGAATGTTTCTGACAAGGAGGGTGCGGAAGCCTGTATTCGGGAAATCCGCCGGTTGGCAAAAGATGTCAATATTCCAGCGGGATTAACTGAATTGAACGTCAAAGTGGAAGATTTGCCTGTATTGTCAGCTAATGCACTAAAAGATGCTTGTGGGTTCACTAATCCAATTCAGGCATCACACGAAGATATTGTGTCCATTTTCGAAGAGGCTATGTAGTTATCCAGCTAGAGATAGGCCTTAGTCATAAAATGCCACTTCGTTTTATTCGGCTACTGTCATTTAACGAAGTGGCTCTGTTTTCTGAACTTTATTCCTGAGCAGAAAAGGGCGCGTTATCTTTAACTGAATGCCTTTTCTGTAATTGACGGATAATACAGCTCAGATCTAAGTTTTGATCTTGGAGTAACACCAGCAGATGGTAGAGTAAATCAGCCGCTTCATTGGTGAGTTCTTCCCGGTCATTAACAGTCGCTGCCAATGCGGTTTCTACACCTTCTTCTCCCACTTTTTGTGCAATGCGCTTTGTGCCGCTGGCATACAGACGGGCGGTATAGGAGCTATCGGGAGAAGCATTTTTCCGGCTTGCCAGTAATTGCTCTAATTGGTAAAGAAAACCCCATTGTGTTTGTGCTGGGCCAAAGCAGCTTTCAGTCCCTTTATGGCAGGTTGGTCCGATAGGATTGGCAAGGATAAGCAGAGTATCGTTGTCACAGTCAGGATAAATCTCTGATAATTCCAGAAAGTGACCAGAACTTTCACCCTTCGTCCATAACCGTTGTTTGGTGCGTGAAAAGAAGGTGACTTTGCCGGAATTTAGCGTTGCATTCAGGGCTTCTCTATTCATGTATCCCATCATCAGTACGGTACCAGATACGGCATGCTGCACGATCACGGGCATCAGGTTATCGACTTTTTCCCAGTCTAATTTTTCGATTTCCTGAGGGGTTAGTGGTGATATCGTTAACATATTCTTACCTCAACTCCTTGTTCTGCCAGATATTGTTTCAGTTCGCCAATGTTAATAATCTGCTTATGGAAAACGGAAGCAGCTAAAGCTCCATCAACGTTAGCCTGTTTAAAAGCATCCAGAAAATGAACCGGAGCGCCAGCTCCCCCTGATGCGACCAAAGGCACGGAACAGGTTTCCCGAACTTGTTTAAGCTGGGTAAGATCATAGCCATTGCGAACGCCATCCTGATTCATCATATTCAGGACAATTTCACCGGCTCCACGTTGTTGTACTTCCCTGACCCAATCCAGAGTCTGCCACGTAGTTGCTGTGGTGCGTTTTTCATCTCCGGTGAACTGGTATACCTGATAGCTATTACTTTTCTCATCAAACCACGTATCGATGCCGATTACGATACATTGCACCCCGTAGCGATCAGCCAGACGGTTAATTAAAGAAGGGTCTGACAGGGCAGGGGAGTTAATAGAAATTTTATCCGCACCAAATGATAAAATTTGCCCGGCATCTTCGACTGTTTTGATCCCGCCAGCGACACAGAATGGAATATTGATTACTTCAGCCACTTTTGCAACCCAGCTTTTATCCACAACACGGCCATCAGAAGAGGCGGTGATATCATAAAATACCAGTTCATCAGCACCTTCCTGAGCATAGCGTTGTGCAAGAGGCACAATCTCACCAATAATTTCGTGATTGCGGAATTGTACCCCTTTGACTACCTGCCCATCACGAACATCAAGGCAGGGAATTATGCGTTTTGCCAGCATTGGATTGCCTCCTTCAGTGTAAATTTTCCTTCAAGCAACGCGCGCCCGACAATGACACCCGTGACACCGGATGCAGGCAGAGAAGAAATATCGGCCAGACTGCCAACGCCTCCGGATGCCTGAAATGCAACTTGTGGATAGCGTTGGCTAATCTCCTGATAGAGTGAAATATTAGAACCGTTCAGTGTGCCATCGCGGGAAATGTCAGTACACAGAACATGTTTCAGACCAACAGGGAGATATTGGTCAACGACCTGTTCCAGTGTTGCTTCGCTGCTTTCCTGCCAGCCACTGATAGCAACTCGCTTAATACCATCTGTATTGATGCGGACATCCAGCGCTAACACAATAGATTCCGCACCATAATTCTCAAACCATTGCTTAACTAACGCTGGCTGAGTGATCGCAGTTGAACCTATAACAACCCGGCTTGCTCCGGCTTCAAGGAGCGCAGTAACATCGCTTTCTGAGCGGATCCCCCCTCCTACCTGTACTGGAACCGATACACCAGACAGTAATTTGCGTAACAGTGAAATCTGGCGTTTGGCAGGATCTTTCGCTCCGGTCAAATCCACCAAATGCAGCAGTTTAGCTCCTGTCTGTTCGTATTCCTGTAAACGGGATAAAGGAGAACTACCGTAATTTCGACACTGACCATAATCCCCCTGATGTAAACGTACAACATTGCCATCGATTAAATCTAATGCAGGTATAATCATGGGGTTACATCTCCAGAAAGTTTTTTAATAGCTGTTCTCCTGCTGCACCAGAACGCTCGGGATGAAATTGGACACCAAAAAAATTGTGTTTTGAAATAGCGCTGCTGAACGAGCCGCCATAATCTGTTTGAGCAATGGTGTATTCGCCAACCGGCAGTGCGTAGCTGTGAACAAAATAAAAATAGGCATTATTTTCAATGCTATGAAACAGAGGATGCTCTGATGGAAAATTAACCTGATTCCAGCCCATATGCGGTAATGGCAGACCAGAAGTTGCCATTTTTTTAACAGGAGCGTTGATTAATTTCAGTAGCGGGATATTACCGCCTTCTTCGCTGCTTTCAGCCAGAAGCTGCATGCCTAGGCAAATACCCAAAACAGGCTGAGCAAGGGAAGTGATCAAAGAGATTAACTCCCGTTGTTGTAGCTGGGCCATTGCAGTGGCAGCGGTACCGACACCCGGCAAGAGCAATTTTTCTGCTGATTTCACAACGTCTGCATCAAGGCTGATTATTGGGTCATACCCTAACCGACGAATGGCATAGTCAACCGAAGCAAGATTGGCACAGCCGGTATCCAAAATAACAACTTTCATCATTATTCTCTCTTATAAAACACCTTTAGAGCTGGGTAGGGTATCGCCTTCAACGCGGATAGCCTGCCGCAGTGTGCGACCAAAAACTTTGAACAGACTTTCGGCACGATGGTGATCGTTTTTACCTTTAGTTTTCAGGTGCAAAGTACATCCCATGGTATAAGAGAGAGAGCGGAAAAAGTGTTCGATCATTTCTGTGCTCAAATCCCCGACACGCTGATGTTTAAACTCAGCTTTATATTCAAGGTGTGGTCTGCCGGAAATATCCAGCGCGCATCGGGCAAGACATTCATCCATCGGAAGCGTAAAACCGAAACGGGCAATACCGAGTTTGTCACCCAACGCCTGTTTTAAGGCTTCCCCCAGAGCAAGGCCTGTATCTTCAACGGTGTGGTGATCATCAATATAAAGATCACCATCAACTTGAATGTTCATGCGAAAACCACCGTGAGTGGCGATTTGATCCAACATATGGTCAAAGAAACCGACTCCGGTATTAATGCGGCTTTTTCCTTCACGATCCAACCAGACTTCAATATTAATGGCTGTTTCTTTGGTTGTGCGGTTTACACAGGAATAACGATCCTGACGGGTTAACTGCTCACAAATTGCTGCCCAGCCGAACGATTCAGGCTGATAGAGAAGACCCTGAATTCCCATATTCCGGGCCAGTTGCAGGTCAGTTTCCCGATCACCGATGACGTAACTATTTTTTGTATCCAGCATTCCATCAGCCAGATATTTTTCTACTAACCCGAGTTGTGGCTTACGACAGTTACAGTTATCTGCGGGTTTGTGAGGGCAGATTAATATTTCTTCAAACTGAATTCCCTGTGAAGAAAAAATCTGCATCATCAGTGCATGAGGTGGTTCAAAATCAGTCATCGGAAAGCTGTCTGTACCTAATCCATCCTGATTAGTGACCATGACCAGTTTATAACCGGATTTTTGTAAGGCTAACAGAGCAGGGATCACCCCGGATTCAAATGCCAGCTTATCAAGGCGGTCAACCTGATAATCCGTTGGTGGTTCCGTGATTAATGTGCCATCGCGGTCAATGAAAAGTATTTTCTGGCTCATGGATTCTCTGTTTCCTGTACTTGTTGATTTTGTTTGCAAAGAGCGTCAATGGCAGTGATCAGCTGCTCACATTCACTACGGCTGCCAACAGTAATACGCAGGCAATTTTCCAGCTCCGGTTGCTTTTGTTGATCACGAAGAATAATGCCTTGATCCCATAATGCCCTGAATACAAATTCAGCATTGGTGAACCTCACCAGAATATAGTTGGTTTCACTGGGAAATACTTTCTCCACTAATATCAGCTTATCAAGTGCGTCCTGTAGATAAGCGCGATTGGCAATCGTTTCTTCCACCCGCTCCTGCATTACCCGTATGCCCGATGCTGTTAAAGCCTGTGCTGCGATCTCTGCAACAGGCGTGGCAAGGGGATAAGGTGCAATCACTTTCAACATTAGCGCGATAATATCGGCAGAAGCCAGCGTAAATCCACAACGCAGCCCTGCTAAAGCAAAAGCTTTCGAGAGGGTTCGCAAAATTACCAGATGTGGATATTCTTTTAGCCAGTGAGTGGTAGTATTTTGCAAGCTGAATTCGATATAGGCTTCATCAATAGCAACGATGGCACGATTACGGGCCAGTTCGAGGATCTGGCGTAACGTAGAGGGTGCAATCAGATTACCTGTTGGGTTATTCGGGCTACAGATATAAATTAATTTGACGCGATCCAGATTATTTTTGATGGCCGTTATATTTGGCTGCCAGTCTGTGCCAGCGAGGATCTTTTTCTGTGCGACACCGAAGGTTTCAGCGCTGACACTGTACATGCCATAGGTTGGCGGACAAAACATAACTGCATCTTTGCCCGGCTCACAGAAAATACGTATCAGCAGTTCGATAGCTTCATCCGCTCCTCGGCTGACAAGTACTTGTTCTGGTTGTAGGCCAGCATAATCAGCATAACGCTGAATAACTGTCGCAGGCTGGCATTCAGGGTAACGGTTGAGTGTTTTTTCAGAGAACTGAAAATCAGGTGCGGCGTGATATTCATTGGCATTTAACCAAATATCACCATTGCCACCCAAACGACGGGCTGACATATAAGGGACTAATTTGCGGATATTTTCTCTTGCCAGTGAAGTGACATCAAAAACAGTGCTCATTAATTACTCCTTAGCCTGAGAGCTAGTGTCTGCATTATTGTTTGTATTATCAGGATTATTTAAGGCAGCGATGCGTAATGTAACTGCATTTTTGTGTGCAGTGAGTTGCTCTGCCTGTGCCAGTGTTTCGATGGTTGGAGCCAGTTTTTTCAGGCCCTGTGGCGTTAGCTTCTGTACGGTCATTCTTTTCAGAAAATCCGCCAGCCCAAGGCTTGAATGGGTAGAGGTATAGCCGTAAGTGGGTAAAACGTGATTGGTACCGGAGGCATAATCTCCCGCAGATTCTGGTGACCAGTCGCCGAGAAAAATGGAACCGGCACTGATAATTTTATCTACAAGCTGTTCTGGTTGCCGTGTCTGGATAATCAAATGTTCAGGGCCATATTGATTGCTGATCGCCACACATTGGGCGATATCGTCAGCGACGATAATCCGGCTGGACTGTAAGGCCTGTATTGCAATTTTTTGGCGTGGCAGGGTTGGGAGCTGTTTTTCAATTTCACGGATAACTTCCCCGGCATAGCTTTCGTCAGGTGTAACGAGTATGACCTGCGAGTCTGGCCCGTGTTCTGCCTGTGAAAGTAGATCTGCTGCTGTGAATACGGGATTGGCACCACTATCAGCGATCACCAGCACTTCAGAAGGGCCAGCGGGCATATCAATGGCCGCACCGTCAATACGTTGACTGACCTGTTTTTTAGCTTCAGTGACCCATGCGTTACCCGGGCCAAAAATTTTATCTACTCTGGGAACCGATTCTGTGCCAAATGCCATTGCTGCAATAGCCTGAGCACCACCAATCTGGAAGATATCACTGATACCGCATAGTTGCGCAGCGTAGAGTATTTCATTGGCAATAGGCGGTGGAGAACACAGCGTTACTTTACGACACCCGGCAATGCTGGCAGGGATCCCCAGCATCAATACCGTAGAAGGCAGTGGTGCTGAGCCACCGGGAATATAGAGCCCTACAGAATCAATTGGCCGTGTGATTTGTTGGCAACACACGCCGGGCATAGTTTCTACTTCAATTACCACAGGTTTTTGTGCTTCATGAAACAGACGAATGTTATCCATTGCCTGCTGGATAGCCTGCCGGATTTCTGTTGTCAGGTGCTTACCAGCAGCATGAATCTTCTCTTCTGGAACTCGGACTGCATCAATTGTTGTGTTGTCAAAACGCTGGCTGTATTCCCGTAACACGTTATCACCGCGCTCTTTAACTGCTTCCAGAATCTGTCTCACCGTATATGTAATATCTTCAGATGCGGTGACAGCAGGGCGGGTCAGCAACATTCTTTGCTGCTCCGGTGTATATGTTTGCCAACGGATAATGGTGCTAAAATCGACAATACTGACATTGGTGCTCATCGGGCTTACTCCATCATTTTTTCGATTGGTAAAACCAGAATAGAACTGGCTCCCAGTGCCTTGAGTTTTTCCATAGTTTCCCAGAATAGTGTCTCACTGCTTACCATATGCATGGCTACACGATTCTGCGCTCCGGCCAGCGGCAAAATTGTGGGGCGTTCTGCGCCCGGCAACAGATCGATGATTTCTTCCAGTTTGTCACTTGGTGCATGTAGCATGATGTATTTGGATTCACGAGCCTGAATTACACCCTGAATACGGGTCATCAATTTATTGATCAGCTGTTGTTTAGCTTCCGGCATTTCGCCATCACGTTGGATCAGACAGGCTTTTGAGCGATAGATGACTTCTACTTCCCGTAATCCGTTTGCTTCCAGTGTTGCACCGGTTGAAACCAGATCACAGATGGCATCAGCTAATCCAGCCCTTGGAGCAACTTCAACTGAGCCATTGAGCAGGCAAGGTTTGAATTGAATGCCTTTTTTATCCAGATAGCGCTTTAGTAAGTGTGGATAAGATGTGGCGATGCGTGAATTTTGTAAGCATTCCACCCCTGTATAGTTGTAATCAAGAGGAGCAGCAAGAGAAAGACGGCAAGCTCCAAAATCAAGACGGCGTAATGTGGTATAACGGGGATCATTCCCCTGTGCCCGGCGGCTCAGTAACTCTTCTTCCAGTACGTTTTCACCAATAATACCTAAATCAACGATGCCATCCATCACTAGGCCCGGAATATCATCGTCACGGACACGAAGGATATCGATAGGCATATTTTCCGCGAAAGCGATTAATCTCTGCTGTTGCAAATTGATTTTAATACCACAGCGTGCCAGTAATTCTCTGGAATCATCACTCAGGCGTCCTGATTTTTGCATGGCTATCCGCAAGCGTGTTTTATCTAACATGTTATGTCTACCCTATATATAAATCAGAATATTTTCTGTAGCTCGAAATTCATTGGGCTCGGGATTTATTAGGTATAAAAAAACCCCCGGAAAATCTTCCGAGGGTTTTTATCGTATTCATGCCTCCGGAAGACTTACTAAATGTCTTCCAGCACACAACAGCCTGAAAGACTAGTCAGGATGATGGTGATGATGGCTAAATTGAATACGATTCATAATATGTGTGTTCTCTGTTTGATGTGATTTTTGTGTTATTTGTATTAAGGGCTATTTTGTGACTTCAGGGTAACTTTATGCTTAACTTTGTCTATATGCTGGCGTGGTTTGCCAGAATAAATAATAAACTGTCTGTCATTTAACCTATCTGATTCTATGTATGAAAAGCAACCTTTTTTTCAAAAAAGTGACTTTTAGATATTAACCATTTGTTTTATAAGTAATTATTTTTTCTTTTATCAATATATAGTTGATTAATATTTTTTATGGGAATTATTTTACCTAATAATCAATAGCATATGAGCTGGAGAGTATTATAGTGAAAAAGGTTTCAATTATCGGGCTGGGATGGCTGGGACTGCCATTAGCGCAAGCCCTGCAAGGGAGTGGTTTACAGGTCATTGGCAGTAAAACAACATCAGACGGGGTTGAAGCAGCATGTATGTGTGGTATTGATTGCCACTTATTAAATCTGGTTCCTGAAATAGTCTGTACAGCCGATGAGCTAGAACAACTGATGTCAGTTGATGTATTGGTTCTGATGTTGCCAACCAGTGGTATCGCAGGAGGTGGTGTAGAGTATGTCAGAGCAATACAGCTAATTGTAGACACAGCACTTTCGCACTCCGTTCCTCATATTATTTTTACCAGCTCAACTTCCGTTTATGGCTCGTCTGTTGGTCATCTTAATGAAGATGCGCCATTAGCTCCTGAAACTCAGTCAGCCAGAGCATTGGTTGAGCTGGAGAACTGGCTGCATCAGTTACCCAATACTTCAGTTGATATTTTACGTTTGGCAGGGTTGGTCGGTACGGGTCGCCACGCAGGGCGTTTTCTGGCAGGGCGGAAGGCAATTTCAGGAGGAGAAAATGCTGTTAATTTGGTTCATCAGGATGATGCTATCTCCGCCATTAAGTTACTTATTCAGCGTTCTGAAGGAGGAAATGTCTACAATTTATGCGCACCTGTCCATCCTAAAAGGTCTGAGTTTTACTCGCAGGCTTGTTGTCAGCTTAATCTGACTCCGCCAGAATTTTTACAGCCAGAAGATGAGGGCTCGGAAAGCGACACTGAAAAATGTAAAACAGTGGATGGAAGCCGTATTTGCCGGGAACTGGGATTCGAATATCAGTATCCAGATCCCGGGAGCATGCCGATGAGTCTGTAATTAATTTATTTCGATCATAACGATTTTTTGGAATGCTGGCCTTTCGGTCATTAATTGATACCAGCGTTCTAAGTTTGGCAGTGATGGGCGTTCAGTTACCACATTGATCCACGGGTAGATAAACGGAGCCAAGGTTATATCAGCCATGCCGAATTTATCACCGGAAAGGTATGTTTGTTGGCTTAATGCTTCATCGGCAATTTTCAGCAGTCTTTCTATTTCAGCTAAAGCCTGTGCGATGACTTTTTGATCACGCTGTGCCTCAGGTGTCCTGACAAGGATTATCATGAGTTGTTTGATGGGGGAGAAGAGATTGCACCCAGTCCAGTCCATCCATTTTTCTATATTATATTTTTCTTTAATATCATTCGGATATAGAGTATTTTCGCCGAATTTTTCGACAAGATAGCGAACGATCACATTTGATTCCCAAAGAATAAAATCACCATCCTGTAAGCATGGAATTACTCCATTGGGATTCATGTGTAAATAATTCGGATCATCAAGCTTGCCGAATTTCCCTCCGATATCAATTTGCTGGTAAGGAACATTTAATTCCTCCAGACACCAAAGCACTTTTTTGACATTTGATGAATTTTTACGGCCCCAGACTGTTAGCATCATTTTCTCCTCAATATCAAGTCGTTTGATAATATGACAATAAATTCATAGAAATAACAGGAGAATCTTTGCGTTATTGGATTGGAGTCTTATCCTATAACATCTATATTAATAGGAGTTTTGTATTTCAAGTGTTGAATAGGATGTGGTTGTCAGAGAGAGAAGGTGGATGATAATGGTGAAAAAAAGAGGTCATATTAAGAGAATAAAGTCTTTTACGGTGGGGCTGGGTGTTTTTTGGCTGGCGAGTACCAGCTCATATGCAATTGATGAACCCGCAGCACCTGAGGTCGATGCGAAATCTTATGTTTTGATGGACTATGCCAGCGGAAAAATTCTGGCATCACATAATGCTGATGAACGCTTAGATCCTGCAAGTCTGACAAAAATGATGACCAGCTATGTCGTTGGGCAGGCGATGAAGTCAGGTAAAATCTCTCAGGACGATATGGTTACAGTGGGAAAGGATGCGTGGGCGACAGGTAATCCTGTGCTCAAAGGTTCATCCCTGATGTTTTTAAAACCGGGTGATAGAGTCAAAGTTATTGATTTGAACCGCGGAATTGTTATCCAGTCTGGTAATGATGCAAGTATTGCGCTGGCTGATTATGTCGCAGGAAGCCAGGATGCTTTTGTTGATTTGATGAATAAATATTCTCAGTCACTAGGGCTGACGAATACGCATTTTAAAACAGTGCATGGATTAGATGCTTCAGGGCAATACAGTACTGCGCGTGATATGGCTGTTTTGGGGCAGGCGATGATCCGTGATGTCCCTGAAGAATATGCGCTGAATAAAGAAAAAGAATTTACGTTTAACAAAATCCGCCAACCTAACCGCAACCGTTTGTTGTGGAATCAGAATATGAATGTGGATGGCATAAAAACAGGGCATACCAGTGGTGCGGGATATAACCTAGTCGCATCTGCAACAGAAGGCCCGATGCGTTTAATCTCGGTTGTTTTGGGAGCTTCCAGTGATCGAATGCGCTTTGTGGATAGTGAAAAGATTCTGTCATGGGGCTTTCGTTTTTATGAAACGACGATCCCATTAAAGGCTGATGCTGTTTTTGTCACGCAAAAAGTATGGTACGGAACACGCTCGGAAGTAGCATTAGGTGTTGAAAAAGATGCCGCTGTTACTCTCCTGCGTGGGCAGGCCGGTAATTTAAAAGCGAGTTTCACCCTGAATCAGCCTGAGCTGGAAGCGCCATTGGCAAAAAATCAGGTTGTAGGAACCGTTAATTTTATGCTGGATGGGAAGGTGGTTGAACAGCACCCATTGGTAGTAAAAGAAGCGGTTGAGGAAACGGGATTTTTTGGCCATATATGGGATTTTATTGTGAAGACGGTTAGTGGCTGGTTTAACTCAATTTTCAGTTAATAAGTGATTTTAAAAATACGAAAATATATACACTTCGTCTTTCAGGCTGCCTCTTTGTTGGCTGCGCTCGTTCACCCCAGTCACCGTTTTTATAAACATACGGTTATCTATGCTCCTGGGGATTACTGAGAGGCTCCTGCCTCTCACCGGAGGCCAGCCTTTGGCTGGGCAAATTCGTTCCCGACGAATTTGTTACTCTCTTGCCGTGCGATGCAACTTGAAATCCATTGTGTATCATACAGCCAGAGCGATATAAAAATGCCAGTCCTATAAAAGAGACTGGCATTTTTTTCAGGGGGCAACTTGGAAAAGTTGCCTGATATACCGATTACATCACAGAGTAAACTGCGGCAGAAATCGCAATTGAGCCCATCACAATAACGAAGATATTGCTTGGCTTGCCTGCGTATTTGCGCATAGCAGGTACTTTGTAAATGGCATACATTGGCATGATGAACAGGATCATAGCAATGATTGGGCCACCCAGAGATTCAATGATGTTCAGAATACTTGGGTTAAGAGTAGCGATAATCCATGCACTAATCAGCATGAAGATGCTGGTGATTCGATTCAGCGTTTTGTGCTGAATAGATTTGCCTCGTGCGCTCATAGCTTTACTAACGATACCGTTAAAACCTTCACGAGCACCCAGATAGTGACCAAGGAATGATTTGGTAATAGCGATAAAGGCAATGAATGGAGCAATATACTCAATGAGTGGTGTATTAAAGTGGTTAGCCAGATAAGACAGAATAGTAATATTCTGTGCTTTTGCTTCCGCCAGATTCTCAGGTGACAGGCTTAGTACACAGCTGAACACAAAGAACATGACTGTCAGTACCATCATGATATGAGCATAGCCCAGAATGCGTGAACATTTCTTTTCTGCGTTCTCGCCGTATTCTTCACGTTTTGCTACAGCAAACGCAGAGATGATTGGAGAATGGTTGAAAGAGAAAACCATAACCGGGATAGCCAGCCACAGGGTGAACAGCAGGCCGTGACTGTTTGTGGAAGAAACTGCATTTTCCAGTGACAGAGTGTCAAAAATCGCAGTGTTCCAATGAGGAACCAGGTACAGAGCCAGCAGCATTAATACAGTGACGAATGGGAATACCAGCACGCTCATTGCTTTAACAATAGCTTGCTCACCGAAACGGATAATGCTCATAACGCCGAGAATCAGGACCAGTGCCAGCAGCGCACGAGGAGGTGCATCCATATTCAGCTGGTGGATGATGAAACTTTCTACCGTATTGGTCAGTGCAACACTGTAAACCAGTAGGATAGGGTAGATAGCAAAGAAGTAGAGGATAGTAATAAAAAAGCCGGCTACTTTCCCGAAATGCTCTTCTACTACACCAGTGATATCTTCACCGCTATTTTTGCCGGACAGGACAAAACGACACATTCCCCGGTGAGCAAAAAATGTCATCGGAAGTGCGAGCAGGGCCATGATGATAAGTGGTATTAATCCGCCAATCCCGGCGTTTATGGGAAGAAACAGAACGCCAGCCCCGATGGCTGTACCATATAATCCCAACATCCATACAGTGTCTGATTTACGCCAGGTAGAGTAATCGCTTTTGCTGCCAGAAGCAGAGGATGCGATTGAACCTGCTTGAGATGTGTCCATAAATATCTCCGAAATAACGCGGTAAAGTAAAATTTAAAAACTACTAAACCCGCACATTAATAAAATGCGCGAGTTGGATTCGTTATATGAATAATAAGTTGTCAGATGTTGAGCTGACGTTTATTTATACATGTTTATTTATATACTAATAATATCGCTTAAAATACAGTCATTTTAAACTAATGATCTGAGATCCCGTTTAGTCCTATTTTTGATATTTAAATCAAAATTCTTAACCACAGACATTTGCTAAGGGAAATATAATTATTTTTAGTAAAATGTACCGTGATCGCTCTCGCAATTGCAAGATTTATATCGTAAAGTTAATATGTTACGAATCTTTATGATGATGTTAATTAAATATTAAATAAAACGCAGCGGTAAAAAATGAAGGTAATAAGTATCATAATTTAAATTTAAACTTCCTGTTCTGATTATGCGATTAATATATTTATTAAAACATTAACAAATTTTTTAGATTTTAAATTTTTAATTCCAATTAAAG
>NZ_CAWQMW010000183.1:0-19082 GCF_963895965.1 Xenorhabdus sp. PB30.3
CTGTCTGAGTATGACTCTTTTATAGAGGGCAAAATAAATCCACGCTGGAGCTCATTTAACGATTTTTTAATATGGTATTTTGACGAAAGTAATTTAGATGATATTTAATTATAACTAAACAAATAAATCCGGAAAGATCTCCATGGTCTTCCGGTTTTATTATTTTTAAATGTTAGTAAAGGAATGAAATTATTCTACAACATTAACCACAACACTTATTCTGCTGAAGTAAAAAAGAGTATAGAAGAGATTAAACGTCGACATGACTCTGATAACCCTAGTGAACATCAAGCAAGAGACGAGATAAGAAAACTATAAATGAAGATGAAAAATAAAATTTGGTCAGGTGATGTTCCCACTAATGCATGTAAGAGACTAAATTAATGAATTATTATGTACTAATGAATGATTACAAATCTTCTTTAATCCCACGCTATCTTCATGCTCTTGTTGATACAAAGAAACAAGTGAATGAAAACTGGGATTATGAAGGTTCAGATTATTCTTTTCCTTATTATATGAAAAACTCAGAGTGTCCTAATAGCTTGTTTTTGTTATGCAATAGAAATGCTGGCGCTCTAAAATTTAATTATTACTTTCATGGTTCAGGACATATAGCATCTGATAAGTTCATTGATTTATTCAGTGGATTAAAAACCAGTAAAATTATATCTAAAAGGTTGATTGCAACATCAATAAAAGATGGAAGTATAATTAGAGATGATTTAAATTATCTCTATTTTATAGGTAGTGATGATTTTTTGGACCTGAAAAACTCTGAATTAGAAGAAGATCGCTCTGGCTCTCTAATGCCTCATAAATTAACTATTAACAATCCTTCGAATATTGATGCATTTACAATCCAAAGCACTTTACTTGCTGATTTTTTGATTCTATCTGAACCAGCCGTAGAAAGGTTACTAAAAATGAAAATAAGTGGATTGAAAATAGTACATATTGATGAGGCATTTAAAAATTATTGTTTAGATTATGGATATGATATCGGAAGTAGTAGAAAAAGGGTAAAAAGAAAATTACCATGAGTGTAGGTTCATTACAGAATCTGATGAACCGGGGCGATTCTAAAATTATTTAGCAACTAAGCCAGAATGATATTTTTATCTTCTGGCTTCATATCAATAGAGTTAAGAGTGTATTCAGCAGTGTTGGTTATTCCAAAATCCATGTACAAACTCAATAGGTATTAAAGCACCATATCCTAATAAAAAAGAAAACACCTTGATTAAATACAGGAATACCTTCATGTTATTCTGGCATTTAGTCTTATAGCATCATAATAAAATTGATAATTATCCTACAGTCCTAATTGTAAATTTCGTCCCTAAAAGCATTATTTTATTTCAATGATACACTATCGTGAAAACAAGTTACCCTCACGTATAAAAAATAAACCGCATTCCTAAAAATTCATCCAGAAGTATTACATTCCTGTCTATTCTTTTATTTCCAAAGGAATTTTACATTTAATTCCTGTTAGTTCTGACAAATCCACATCGTCTCCTGTCGTGTGAAAGATTTCTTTACGCCTTCGATTAAACAGGTGCTGGCAATGCACACACATATCATTAACATTATTAGGATTTCTAATGGCTTTTAAAGTTCTGACCGCATATTTACCGCAGCGGCATCTGACGACATAGATGGAATTATTTTTCCCACCATTTCGCTGGGACCAAGGGCGGACACCCAACACGGTAAAAAAGCCATATTCATAGCCTTGAACCTGTCTCAGTATGTTGATTAAATTAGGCTCCCTTTTACTTAAACGTAAATCATACGTCGTTCTATAAGGGATAAAACAGTCAGTATGTTTTTTACTTTTACTCTTCCTGCTCTTACCCTTTTCATTGGTATCGTTCGTCACTTTTTTTAATCCATTTTTCATCTCATTAAATGCGTTCTAATTTAACTATTTTCATTATTAATTCAATAACGAAATAACTAACCTTAACATTTAAGTAAAATCAGCCAAATAGACTTTCCAATTGTAAACAATAATAAAAACACATATTCCAAGAAATACGCAGCATATGGACATAGCAGATGAGATTTATGATTAACGGTTTTTACACATTATTTTTTGCGTAAAAATAAGTAGCGAAGCCTCAAGGGTTGCAACCCTTGAGGCTTCTATATTAAATATCGTCTACTACCCTAAAGAGGGTATCGATATAACATGGAAGTATATCAATTTATATATAAGCCATATTGACTGAAATGGCATTTAATAATTACTACTTTGTGATGCAGGTCATAAATACTGGGTGTTTATGTGAATATAAAACCCAAATAAAGAGGAATATGAATTAAAACATTAATGCATCAGCATAACTTATTTAAATTATCGAATAATTATCAATAGATTAAAAAAAGGAAAATAGAAAATTCAGACTCAACTTAAGGAACAGGATCCTAGTCCCTTAAGTTTTAAAAAGAGTATCTGATTATTTTCCTTTAGACATCATCTTCTGCATCACCAGTTGCCCGAACATGCCAGCAGATTGCCTGACCTGTCCCACGCCCTGGCTCATCATGCCTGCCATATCGCCCATCCGTACCCCAGCCCACGCTAATGCGCCCAGCCAGACCATCGGCAGGACAATAAACAGCGTGCCCATCACCAACCCCATGATTAAATCATCTGAGGTATTCTGAATACCTGCCAGATTAAACAGGCTGTGGGTGTCTGAGCCGTACAGCGCTTCCAGTAAATGGCTGTCCAGCCAACGCGCCAACTCCCACCAGAACGTCAGGAAATTCAGCGCGAAAATCACAAACGTCAGCGTGAAGATGGTCTTAAACTCATAGGCCGCAAACAGTAGTATCAACGGGATTAAGATATACAACGCCATCAGGATCACCGCCTGAATCATCGGCAGCGCCTGACGTACCGCATCGAACACCGGCATACTGAGTAATCCGCCCAATAAAGCCCCTGCGGAAGTGCCGATTCGATTAGCGCCATCCAACAAGGTGGGATCGGCATTGCCACCATAGCCTGCGTAGACATAGCCCTCCTGAGAAATCGTCAGATTCACCGGGCTGACCAGACGGCGGATCACCGCTTCCTGATAAGCCGGCGTGTTTTTACCCAGTATTTTCAGTGTCGCTGACAGACGCAGCCACAACCCCGGATCGGCCTGCGCCAGTACCCGGTCTTTCAGACCGGTCTGGGCCGTTGACCACCAGGCCTGACACGTCGGGTACCCGCCCTGCCCGGTATACGGTCGCCCGTTATCCCGACTATCCTGCCACGGAAAATCCGCCCGGGGGAGGCGGGATTGCAGCGTCCGGTAATCCCCGGCTAAAAACGTCCGGCTGCCCAGCCAGCCGATATCATTCAGGATAATCGGGTCAGTAGTGTGCTCCTGATCGCGCCATTTCCACTGATACAGGGCTAAGGCATAGCAATCGTGGGTAAAATCCTGCAATTCCGCCGCCAGAGCCGGGTTGCTGATGCGGGTGTGCTGCACGTCAAAGCGCAGTTGCCGCAGATCCGGCCGACAGGGAATGGACGCCACCGCCGCCTGTGTCAGTCCCTTGGATAACCGGTGCACCACCGCCCACCAGAGCGGCACAGCAGCGGTCTGGTTGTTCAGACTGGACATCACCGGCGCATAGCCACTTTTATCCGGCGCTGTCGGTGTCCAGGTGCCACAGTTTTTGGCACGAGAAGTGTCGTACTGAAGGGTGGTCAGGCTGACATTGACCAGCGGCACACAACACACCACCATCACGAAGAACGCGCCATACAGGGTGTTTTCAATCCGGGCCAGCGACTGTAATCCGGCCTGACCGTCTTCTTCGCCACACTCCCTGACTTTCAGCCAGACAGCAATCACTTTTACCACTAACGGCAGCGTAAACAGTCCGGTCGCAATCAGGATGTGCCACAGGCCATTGTTGATGACCCAGCCGAGTAATGTCAGAAAATATTCCAGATAGCTGTTGGCTGTCATCGTATCTCCTCAATAGTGCCTGACAAAGCATACTCACCCAGCAGGATAAACAGCAGGCTGGCCACCATCATTCGTATCAACATTGCGCGGTATTCCGGCAGATGTTTCACCCGTTGCCAGGTTTTCTGACCTCCCCAACCCAGTCCCGCATACAGGCCTAACCGCCAGACTAACCAGACTCCCCCGGTTTCGGTCACCCAGTGGTGAATGTGATTAAATTTTTCTGCCTGATGCAGCCCGACCCAGCCTGTCGCCAAAGTGATACCCATCACCAACACGATGCGCATTGATAACACCGCACCTTTTCTGAATACTGAATGCTTCTCTGCCATCATCCGCCTTACCTGCGCTCACGATTGGGTGCTTCCAGCTGATAAAAACGCGCATCGGTGCTGTCCGGCACCTGTTTTTGCGGATGCATGTTGATGCGCTGGGTATCCCGCTCAATAATGGTCAGGATGGCATTACGGGACAGGGCCTGTTTCAGCTGCATTTCATTCTTCAGCGCATTGATTTCCCGGTCCAGCGCGTCAATCCGGCGTTCCCCTTCTGCCAGCGCTTCTGACTGTGCCGCCGCATTGGGTTCGGACATGCCGGTGATAAGCATCCGCCGCATCAGTAACGCCGTTTCCACGGTTTCCGCCATCGCCAGCTCTCCCGCTAACCGTCCTGTCAGGGCAGCCCGGTCCGGGTCTCGCTGCAACGACTGAATGACACCTTGGGTTACCGTCAGACTGCCGGTTTTCAGTTTTGCCAGATTGACCATCGTCGGTTTTTCCGTACCACTGACCAGATTAACCAGTTGTTCCGTATTGGTTTTAGTATGCTCCTCCAGCATCGGGGCAAAGCCCGTGCCCGCAACGGTAGTGCCCGGCTGGTGTTTCTCGCCGCCACTGGTGCAGTCTGTCGCCTGAGCACAGGTACGGATGACCCGGTCGCCCAGCACACGGACCACCGCGTCGGCCGCTTCTTGTGCATTACTGAATTTACGGCAGGCACCGCCCTCACATTTCAGGGTGCTGACCGACGACTGGCTCAGCACCGGCAGCTGATTCATCATATTAAAACCGGCACTGGCCAAATCCCGGGTCGGGCGAATGGCATGCTGTCCCTTACCGCCCTGCCGCTGCCCGCCAATCCACGGATGCCCGCTGGCGCCCGTCGCTTTGCTGCCGGCGTTATTGGCACGCACCGCATCCCCATCACCGCCGTTAACCAGACTTTTGTATTCCTGCAAGGCCGCTGACTGCGTCCATTTATTATTTTGTGCAAAATCCATCATTTTATTGGCCATCGCCTGACAGTTGAACTGGGCTTTGTCGAACGCCACATTCGCCTGCAACACCCCGTTAGTCAGCATGTCATACAGTCCCGGATTGGCCCGCTGGATAATCATCGCCGGCAGGCTGGCCACCGCACCGGTGGCACCCTGAATGACATCACTCATCAGGTTCTTGAACCCGGCCGTAATCCCGTTCAACTGATTGCTGACCGTGGCTTTCAGGTCAAAATTGCCGCACATCAAATCTGAGCGCCAGCCCAGCTCCAACCCGCCAAGTGTGGCAGAGCCACTGCGACTGGCCGGTTCAGAAATCACCGAACCACCCCCCAGGGTATAGAACAGCGTATCGGACACCGCACCGCTGGCGTCTGCCCCATAGCCCAGTGCACTGCGGTTCACCTGCGGTAAGGTCAGGGACAGTCCGGTGGCATCGACCTGTGCCGAAGTGATGACCAGTCCACCGGCTATCAGCCATAACGCGTTTTTTTTCATTATCATTCATTCCTTGTTCAGATATCTGTACTGCTGAGAAAACGCTGTCCGCGCCGCTGGCAACAACTGTAAGGCTGCCACAGGGCATACGCCTGATTACCATCGATTGCCGCTGTGTGTTCACCATCAGGAAACACCGCACAGGACTGACTTAACGTCGGTGATAACCGCTGCCATTGATGATTTTTGCTACAGGTGTTTTCGGTGACCGATTCAGGTGGCCAGTAACCGTCAGTGCGGGTGCCTTTTAATGTCTGATAAACATGGGGTTGCCCTATACGGGTGATGATATCCGCAACCCGCTGTGCGACCACAGAAGATGCCTTGTCATCATCGGTCTGATTGACAAATCCTGAGCGCGGGTAAATATTGCCCCACACAGTGCCGGCCATCTGGCTGCCCAGCTCCCGCTGACCGGGTATCAGAGCTTCCGGGTAGAACGATTCCGGCAATCCCGAGCGCCATGCCACGCTATCCAGTGTACTGAGAAAATAAGGCACCAACGGGGTGGCGGCACTGCGACACGAATAACCGGGAATTTGCCCGCCTATCAGGTTAGTTGCGGGATGCCCGATGGCATCGGCATATTTGAAACGCAGACTGGTACGCCGTTGCCCGGCAACCTGGACATTGTGGTTACCCCCACCGGCACTCAGATGGGATAACGCCTCGGTCACTGCATTTTCCAGCCCGCCAGAAAGTTGACTGACTTGCGCCATTTCTGTCCATGGGTTGCCACCAGAGGCCTGATACGTGGACACCACCGCTTCGGGGAGGTAATGGGTTACTTTCACCGAGGTTTTCACCGTACAACCGTGCAGGCCACAGAGCAGCCAGTAACAGATGCCACTAACCCGCCACTGAATACAGGACGGCGAAAGACTGCTGGCGACAATCTGAGCCGTATTGATGGAAGCCTGTGTCACTGGGGAAAATGCCGCTATCAGGGTAATGAGTGCAGGAAACGTCACACGTTGAAGACTCATGGTTGATGTTGCTCCCTGAGTGCGCGGGCTTTTGCCACATCCGCGGTGCCATACACCACCTCCCTATCATCAAAGACCACGGCCGGATACTTTTTTACGCCTGATTGCCATGCCTGCACCACAGCACGGTAAGCCTTGATGAGTTGTTGTTCCTGCTGATGCCAGTGGGATGATTGGAGTATTGCCTGCGCTTGTTTTGTGGCCTGCTGTGGATCAGCAGAAAGCTGAGCAAAAATTTGCTTTTGCTGTTGGTCAGCGGCATCCAGCCAGACGACCGGTGTTTCAGAAGAAAGGTTAATGGGTGGGTGTTGGCTGTCGGTATAAACGACAATTTTTGCGCTGGCTGATAACGGCAGTACCAATCCTACACAAAACAAGAAATTCAATTTCCTCATAAACCATTTCCCATCAGACAAAATATCGGAATAGCCTGAAGAAACATTTTATCGATGTCAGTAATTAATTAGTTTTCGGGAGAAGGAAATTGATTTATACATCAAAATAAGATGCAATCATAACCTAATGAATTATAGATTAAATCTATTTAATGGATATCTGTTGTATGAATTTATCATGGCGTCAAGTAATACGTTTTTTCATTTTGCTATTAAGTCCAATCATTGTCGAATGTATAGCAATCGCTATTGCCTATGGTGTAGATAGCCTGCCTTTTTTTGATTGGTATTGGCGTTACACATATTGGTACTACCGTGCTTTTGTTTTGTGGCTGACAATGGCCTTGGTTGTACTTTTCCTGACATGGCCATATCGTCGGTGGATTGCTGATTTGCCTTTAGGGAATCTGAAAAATTTTTCTTCTTTTTGGCTGGCAATCGGAGTCGCAATATTACTTTGTCTTACTTTCTATGGGTTTGGCATTCTCTATTTTACACCATCGGAGCATATGCTCGCTGAGTATGATTCAGCATCATTATGGATCTATCTGTCATTTATTTTATTTCCCCCTGTCATAAACGAAATTATTTTTCGTGGGATGCTACTAAACGCCTTCAAGTCAGAATACCCATGGACTTTATGGATAGGCACCTTTATAACTGCCTCAATATTTGCAGGCATGTCGATGGAAGAACCTTATATCAGCAATTTTGTTCAAAATTTTATTCTAGGAATACTATTAACTCTTGCTCGTATACGTAGTGGTGGCTTGCTATTACCCATTTTGCTAAGTATAGAAGCCGCATTGATAGCAGTTATTTTGATAAGTTAACCCGCATCTTGGATGAAAAAAATAAACATCCCCGCCGCAAGCTGCGGGGTATTCAGATATGAAATCACCCGCTTCGCATCGTTCAATTCTTATTTTGACGGATTACTATCCTTTTCATTAATGATAAAAGCGGTAACAGGCCGAAAAAGTGCTTATCAGGCTGTGCTTACATTCTTTTTTTGCCGAGTAAATTGCTAAGTCATCGGTGGATAGGGATCCCATTAAATGTATGAGTACAGCACTGGCACAGGATAGGTATATCATTTTCCGACAGATTTGGATTAACTGTTCTCAAAAAACCAGCGTTATCGACAAATAACCCATTATAATAACTTGATTCACCACAACGGATATAATCTCTTTGTTCATGCTCATGTAACGCAACTATCCAAAATATAGGCTCTGGACGGTCCAGTCGCTGAATGGCTTCACTGTGAACTACATCCCATTTCTCACCCACTTTACTCAGTAAAAACATAAAGAGCGGCGTGTAATCTAAGCCATGCCTTGGCTTACCTTTCATTGACTGAAAATACGGCATATCTTCCCGGATGCGTTTTTGTTTGGCGCGCTCCCATCGATATTCACCACCATGAGAATGGAAAACACAATGAGTTGCTGTATTGACTCGACGATAAAGTTTCTTTTTTCTATGATTTAATTGATGATTTTTCATTCTTATTTTCATCTCATTTTTTAGGTAAGAGGGTGAATTTTTTCTCCGTCAATATATCCGATAATACGGCTGAATATTTATGTCAGTTTCAACCCCCGCGCCAGATCCATTCTCCTTGCCACCAACACCGCCGCCTCCAGTTCACTGCACCGATGCTCCCGCATTAACGCCCATCGCTCGGCCTTTTCTTCCTTCTCTGTCATCCCCAGCGCCAGATAGAGGCTCGGTGGCACGACCCGGAACAGCGCTTCAATTTTTTTCGCCAGCACCACGCCTTCGGTATAACAACGCGGGAGCTTACTGGCAGAAAGCAACACCGCTTTCTGCTCTTCGGTCAGTTTTTTGAACCGGGCGATTTGCTCCACTTCATCCGGCGGCATGGTGAGACACAGCCACCATTCGGCCATATTCAGCATCTTTTCAGCGGTATCCGGGTAGTCGGCCAGGTTCTGCGTCGCCAGCCATAGCCAGGCCCCCAGTTTACGCCACATTTTCACGACCTTGGTCATATAGGGAGACAACAGCGGGTTGGTGGTAGTGATATGCCCTTCGTCTATCACCAGTTGCAGTTCCCTGTCCTGATACTGGTCACGTTCGGCCAGATTATTCACGGTGTTAATCAATGACACCATCGCCAGTGCCATCTGTGCCGAGTAGTTCTCACGTGCCAATGTCCCCAAATCAATTAACGTCACATCCACTTCCGGCCACGGGGTGCCGGGTTGGTTGAACAGTTCTCCTTCAAAGCCCTGTGTGAACATCGACATGGACCCGGCCATTTCATCCGCTCGTGCCCGACGGTGTGCGGTGATTAATGACTGACCATGTTCATCCTGTCGATGGTTACGGGCGATGGCATACAGCGCAGTTTGTAAATCCGAGGCCACCATCTGATGCCCTGCCTCATAGCTGGTCTGTGCGGCTAACATAATCGCTTCACGAATTAACCCGCGATCTGAACGGGTCAGATGTTCTTCTTCTTTTTTCTCACCGCCGGTGATCATCAGCCGGGCGGCAATTTCCATCTCCCCCAGAATATCACGCTGTTCATCGCCGTCTTCCTGTGCTTCATCGGTCTCCGGAATATCGGCTTCATTAATCCGTAATTGTTTGGGACTGAGTTTCAGTAACTGATGCGCATCAGCAAACAGGGCCAGACTGACGCCACAACCCGGTTTGATACCAATTTTATTCACCGTCAGCCCCAGACTTTCATAGTAATCGGCCAGTAAGCCAAAACTGTTCCCCGCTTCGACAATAAACAATCGTGGCCGGTGGATAGCCATCAGTTGTACCAGCGAAGCACACAACGTGGCGGATTTCCCTGCACCGGTCGGACCGAACAAGAGCAAGTGAGCATTCTGGGTGCGATCCTGTTTGTTCATCGGATCAAAGGTCAGCGGTGCTCCACCGCGATTAAAAAAACTGAAGCCCGGATGCCCGGTGCCGGTTGAGCGTCCGGTCAACGGCAGGAGTCCTGCCAGATGCTGGACCCACATCAGGCGACTGTACCCGTGTTTTTTATCTTTCTGCGGGTTAAAGCCCATCGGCAACGCCCGTAAATAAGCATTCAGCGGGGAAACACTGAATTCAGGTCGCACGGGCTGTAATCCGGCGCTCAGTAATGTGGAAGATAACTGATGCACCCGCTGGTTCAGATTATCTAAATCCTGACCGCGCACCAGAAAGGTCAGTGCACTGCGGTACAGTTTATGCCGTCGTCCCAGTAATTCCTTCACGGCCTGTACATCCTGCCGGACGCGCAGCGATTCGGTATTTTCCCCGACGGCATTTTTTGCCAGTCGGGTGAAGCTCTCTTCCAGGGTATCCTGTGCCTGCGCCACAATGGTCAGCGTGACCACCGTGCCTTCCGGCATCATATCCATCAGCGCATTGATATGGTCTCCCCGTTTCACTTCCCCTGTCAGGGTGCCCGGCTCCGGCGGACGCCGCAGGCGCTCAACCGGCACGGCTTTATGTGGCAGGCCGTCAAACCACCAGACACCGTTATCGGGATCCGACACCGGCGGGGTAAACCACAGGCTTTCGGCAAAGTCATTATTCACCGGGAGATCCGGCTGAGTGGGGGATTCATAACGCACTGCCCGGTAAAAATCGGCTTTGGCCATGCCCCAGTCCGGGGCCGGATTAAAATGACGCAGCAACCAGCTGTGGATCTGCCCGCCATCCTGCCGGGTCGCCACAATACCGGCTGATGCCAGTGAGGAAACCAGTCGTTCACAGACCTGATTGAGTGCTGCCACCGACGATACCGTTTGAGGGTGAGCCTTCGATTTATGCGCAGGCAACCAGCGGTAGACGACCATGCGCGTCTGGCGCTGCTGCCCTCGCCACGGTTGCCCGGTGATTAAGCTATCCTGAAATATTCCGTCAGGCTGGGCAATGCTGTTCAGGTGACGTGTTGATTCTGCCAGAAAAGCGTCAGTAAAGGCGGTACCCTGCGCCCACGGTTTCACATAGTCCCGTAACGTATTGAGGTAACCCGACGGATCATCGTCATCCTGACAAAAAAACTGCACTACCCACGGAGAAATATCGTCCTCGTCCAGACTGTCCTGAATGGCATCTTCCAGTTGGTCGCGGATTTCAATCAACCGTTCAGCTGGACGCCCTTCGGTGGCGACCGGTTCAATCTGATAGACGGCCCCCACGGACACCCCATCATCCAGCAACAGACACTGCTCATCTGCCAGATATTCCACCCAGGGCAGGTAGTCGATAATGGACGGATTCGCCCGGTAAATCGCCGCTTCATCCGTTTCGCGCAGTTTGCCGGGACGGTGCAATGCGTTGGGGTTTTCCATTACCGTGCCTCCGTGCGTTCACCCGGCAGGGCATACTGCACCTGCTGATAAAACGGGAACACCGTGCTGTAGCCGGGCACCGGGGTCTTACCGGCAACCAGATGCGGGTAGACATACATCACCATATCGGGATTGGGCAGCCGGGGAAACTGCTGGCTGATTTCATGCTCAACCGAGCGGCTGTAATAGTTGGGTTCTTCTGACGCCCTGTGGCGTTCAGCCGGGGTTAATGCCCGGCGCAGGGTTTGTCTGGCCTGTGTTGCGCTCTGCCCCGCTTTGTTTCCCTGCCACATCGCCAGCACCGTCTGTTCGCCGGCTGGCAGCAACGTGTCTTTCGACGTTGAACAACCTGCCAGCAGCCCTGTCAGACCTAACACGATAGCGTAGGTTATTTTTCGCATCCCTGAGCCTCCGGGCTACTAATCAGGGTAAACGTGGCAAATTCCGGGTGTACCGCCAGTTCCGATAAAGTAAACGGCAAGCGCTCCCAGTGTTCAACCTCGCTGTTACCTGCAAGCATTGATTGCCACTGAAATTCGCTCAGCCGAAAAACGGTAAAATCCCCGTCATTCAGCCATCGGCATTCATGGCCGCTGGCGAGAGTCAATTGACTGCCCTGGGTACGCCCGGGTCGCCAGTCAAGCTGAACCGGTGTGGGTTCAGACTGTGGCGTTATATGGGTTTGCAGACAATAAGGCAGGCTGGCACTAAACAGCCATTGAGAAGACGTCGTTTCCATTAATCTAAGGCTTCCTGAGTATCATTTTGGGCGAGTTCATTCAAGCCATCGCGTACCTTACGGCCTGTTGTTTCATAATCAATCGCCAGACTTTGGGTGATATGCACCACTAACTTTGCACCGGGTGGCACATAAACCGCATCGAAGGTCTGGCTGTAGCGTTGTTTGAACCATTCACTCATTTCATTCATGCCCCCGGCCACCGCTTTGCCCAGCGCCGCCTGACCGGCATTCCCGGTTAACGCGGAAGTGATACCGCCGGTGCCGTTGGTTTGCGCGGTTTGCTGGCTCTCGTTCAGGGCATTGCCGGCGGAATTCATAGCTGACAACGCAAACAATGTTGGTAAATAAGTACTGGCATTGGATTTACGCTCACCACTGATGCAGGGAATGCCGTTCTCATCAGACAACCAACCGATACCCTGCTGATTCTGACCGCTGCCCGGCAAAGTACGCACGGTGCCATCCTGAAACACAAAGGTGATGAAATTAACCTGACCGCGCACACAGGACAGTGTCCAGTCGCCACTGGCGGAACCGGACACCACCGCGCCTTCCACCTCCGGCAGTTCGATACCGTTAGCGGTCAGGTTGTCTTTGCCGATAAGAATTTTAAACGGATAAGGGTCAGTGACCGTACCATTGACCGGTACCCGGCCTAACAACGCGGTCATGGCCTGACTGCCCACCAGAGTGGCATTCTCCGGCAGGGTGTAGACCGGTTTTTCGTTGTCGGCCTGAGCCGATGGAACTTGTGGATTATTTTTTACAGTGGTCGGTTGTTCGCTTAAAAAAGAGGTGGGAAACTGAGTCGCCGTTTTTCCATTGCCCATCGCTTGCCTATCGGGAACTTTTTCATCGGCCGGAGTAACCCAGATAAGGTCATCCTGTCCTCTGATGGTGCTGGCAGAATAAGCACTCCCTGCCAGCCCGCTACTCAGGGGTATCTGATGATCCGGTGCCGGCAACGGCGTTGAATTTAACCGTTCAGTGAGCAAATCAATCTGGGCCAGCAAGCCCTGCTGTTCGTCCTGTAACGTGCGCTGACGCTGTTCATCGTCCTGCCGGATAGCCGCAACCGCAGCCTCTATCTGACCGGCAACATCCTGATTTTGACCTTTTAACTGGTCATTTTCTTTTCGCATCGCGGCATTCTGCTGGTCTAAGCGTTTCTGCTCTGCCCGCACGGTATTGAGTGTGCCCACCAACGTGCGCAGGGTATCTTCCGGCGTATCCCCGCCGACTCCCAGTGCCTGTAACTCTTCCGGGGAGAGGGTCTCCAGAGCATGATTCTGCGGTTTATCCGGCACGCTATTCTCTGTTGAGCTGCAACTTTTAATGCCAATAAACCCGCCAATCACCAATACGGTCGGCACCAGTATTTTCACCAGGCTGTTGGATTTAATCTGCATCACGGCCTCCCGGTTTTATCGATACCGGCTCAGGGATTAAGGCGTTACCCGGTGCCCCTTGGGTGACGAGATAGAGTACCGTGGTATCTTCGGGTGTTCCGGCTTTTCCCAGCCAGCGATGCTGGAAGGTGGCGGTAACGAACTGTCCCTGTAAGGCACGTGGGTCAAGCGTGATAACGCGTTTGGCGGTATTGCGCAGTTTCAGGGTCATCACCGTATGATGATGCAGTCGCCAGCCGGCCAGCGGGGTCACTTCAACCGGCTCTGACGGGTAGAGTGTGGTGATGGAGGCGGGCAGATGCAGGTTCACCGGCTGAATGCCGCTGACCGGCTCAACCGTACGCAGGGGCGCATACAGTTGCTGGGCCGCATAGCGGGTTAACAGCACGGGAACGGGCGCAGCCAGTGGGGATTTGCTCTGTGAGTGCGGTTTATCTTTTGAATCCGTTGATTTTTCAGCCGGGTGAATAATACGCACCGGCTCGCTGGCCCCGGTTTTGCCGGCGGTCACATCCAGTAAGATAATTTCGCCATTCTCACTGTCCTGCAATTGCAGCCGGGTTGATGGGAATGCACTGTTCGCTTTCAGGTAAACCGCGCCGCCGGTGCTCTGTACCCGCAATTTATCACTGAGTATCTGGGGCAGACCGACACGGACATTCCGGTCCGCAAAAATAATCCGCTCCTGCCCAACCTGAAGCGTAACCGGTAACGGAATACGCTCCCATGTCAGCAGCTCATCCGCCTTTGTGCCAACGCTGAACAGCAGGAGGCTGACCAGCCCCAGCCCGACACCGCGCCAGTCAAATACATCTCTTCTCATTGAAATACGCCTTTTTCCTCTTCCACTGGCGGTGGCAGCGCTTCCAGCCGCTGTGGCATCCCGTCGTAGCAATCCAGTGCCAGACCAAAAGGATTACGCTCCGCATCGCCTTCCCAACGCACCACTTTCAGCGGATAGCGCACCAATGCCCGTTTGACCGGTTCGGCGTGATAATATTCATCCGCCACCAAATCCAGCCGCACCACCCAGTTATCGCGGTCACGTACCGTCACACTGCGGGTCTCATAGCCCCGGCCGGGCACTTCATACACCACCCGAACCCGGTCGAGCAGCTCACCGCTGTCAGCCCGTGTTCGGGCATCCTCGCGCAGAAAATCCTGACAGGCCGGCGTCAGATACGGCGATAAGGCCTCAATTTTGACCGGATAATCCTGTGCCCCGTTTTTCGGCCAGGCATGCAGTTGCTGGAAAATATAGAAAGCAAAGCTGTAGACACTCGGTGCCGGCACTTCCCACCACGCCCGGGTGCTGCCACTGCGTAAATCCGGCGGGTTATGAATGGTGAGATTGCGCGGGGACGCCATCCAGCCCAGCAGGCTCATCAGCAGCACCACCACCAGAATGCCGCACGCCACCCGCAGGGTCAGAATATGCTGGTCCCGGTTTCTGACCGCATGACGAAAGCGACTCATCACACGCCTCTCCCGTTGCGGTGCGCTGGCCTGCTGCGGCGTAGTGACCAGCCCTGCGCCGCGATAATCAAGGTCGGGTCACCCAGACCGAACCGGCGTTTTTTCTCGGCCAGTTTCTGCCAGAGATAATTTTCCGGTTTGCCCCGTTTTAAGGTGGCAAGCCAGCGCCCGCCAACACTCAGCAGTAACAACGGCATCATCAGCATGCCGGTCGGCAGCATCACCCAACCGGCAAACGGAATGAAGGGAAGACTGACCACCAGACCGAGGGCCAGCCCCACGATGGCAGCCAGCCCCATCTCCGGCGTGGTGAAGCCGCGGAATACAACGGGTTCGGCGTTTAAGCGATCGGGTAAAAAGGGGATCGTCTGCATCCTCGGCACCTTAAAAAATAATGTTGGCCGATTTTGCCAGCAACCAGATCACCGCAACCAGCAACACAATACCGACCACGATAATCGAGCCGAACTGGGTCCACGTGGCTTTGCCATCGCGCACTTCAGAGAAGGTTTCCACCGCAGCCGAAGCCACTTTAAAGAACGCGACTGCGGAGAGGATAAGCCCGCCAATCACAATACCATCCTGCGCATACCCTTTTACCTGCCCCATTAATCCGCCACGACCCCCACTTGAGGGCGGTTCAATCGAAGGCAAATCGGCCCAGGCCGATTCACAGGAAACACCCAGCAGCAACAGAAAAGTGCTGACCCGGGTCATCAGGTTTGTGCTGAACTGACGGCAGGCCGTAAAAATTCGTTTCATAGTGATTCAGTTCCTTTTTATTGTGTTCATTGATTCAACCGGCAAACATCCAGACAGCCACGACCAGCAATACTGCGGTTCGAAGAGCAAACTGCCTGAGGGTCTGATTACGCACTTTTTCATTCGCCCAGCCATTCCAGACATCCACCGCCGCCCAGGCCGCCCACAGAAACAACGTAGCCAGGAAAAAGCCGACACACACCAGATATAAAAAAGTGACATCAACGTGTCCTGAAGCCGCTTCAAAGGCATGGCGTTGCGCCGGGGTCATTGCGGATGTTCCTGACGGTAATCACCGATGATTGACGTCGGATCGCGGGGTTGCTCGCGGGAAGGACTCAGGTAGTGATCGATACCGGCTTTGAGGGTATTGAGATCCGCCCTGATACGGGAATAATCAAACTCATAACGAGGATGTTCTGACGTGTCAGACTGCTTTTCGGCGATGTTTGCGCGTTCCAGCACTATCTGTACCTGCTCAATCAGACGCTTGGCACTGGCCAACTCATCTTTCTCCGCCGCCTGTGCGATTGGTATACACAATACAGTCAATCCCAGCAGACAAGCATAACCGGATATCGAAAAGCAACAACGCATAAAGACTCCCCTCATCATAGACGCCGAGTGCGAGGATGCGGTGTTTTCTAAATCAGATCAGTAATAAACTCTTTATGCTTTGATGAAAATTAGCTAAATAGACTGACTAATTTATTTGATTAATGATTTCACAATGAAGGAATAATATGCTGCGGATTGATTTACACGTCCCCGATGATGAGTATGAGACAGTGAAAAAGCTGGGCGCACACTGGGATGCGGCCGCCCAAATCTGGTATATCGATGGCAGTTTTGACCCGGCGCCGTTTATGCAGTGGCTGCCGTTTTACAATGTGCATGCGGAATATTGGTATCTCGCCCAAACCCGGATACCCTGTCCGCACTGTCATGAACCCACCACCGTCACTGCCTTTATGTTGCCTGCCGGACATCAATTACTGGAAGCAGAGAAGGATGAGGAACCCGACACGGAAGTGGACTACACCGAACAGGACAGACCGGCATTTGTGTTTTATCTCGTCGATATCCCGTCTATCGTGCGTAATGTGCTACCCGGCTTTCACCACACCCTGCGCAAAGCCATCAGCGAACAATTACACCGACAGCACTGGATAAACCACTGCGAACACTGTGATGCACAGCAGGACGATACCGAACTGTTTGCCGACATCGGTGGCGCGTTTTTTCCGGCCTCCAAAGAACAGGCGGCGACTATTCAGCTGCACCGAATCGATCAGCCATTCGTAGTGTATTGTGAAGATACTTCGCACGAACATTACTGTTTCGATCCAAAGGGAAGCAACCGGGCTTGTCAGGCCTGTGACTGGTTTGAATGCATGACACAGGTCGTAAATGTACCTTCAAAATATCAGCATTAACCGGAAAAACTGACGCGCCGCCAAGCGGCTTGTCTGCTGACGATGGCATACAAAACCAACAACAGTTTTGCATGCCATCGTCCAGCAATTTAAATGTATTTTTTAAACATCGATGTGGTGATCATCACTGCCATACCCAGAAATAATGCAGCTGGCAACAATATTATCGTGGGATAAACCACATCCGGCCAAGATAAATACAGCACACAGGAAATGGTGTAGGCAGGTTTAATTCATCGGACAGTGCCACTAATACCACTATCGCACTAAAAATGGGGAAAATTATCGATGAATCTCCGAAACTTTGAAATTACTGGATATTAAACACTCACAATTTCACAACACTAAAAACTCCACGTGTTTTAGAAATCCTGGAGAGGCGTAGCCCCACCCATCCCCCCAATCATTACAAATATAAGTGAAAAGGTCACCTGCGCTCAATTCTATTTCGGCTTCGCTATAGAGAACTGGGCCTAACGGTGTAGACTCCCAACCATGGGTCAGTATTGTGTTTTTCAAATGACCAAAAAGCGTATCCATAATTGTTTGACCTGCCTGCTCTAGGTATAGTCGAGAGTTTATAAAAGGAATGGGAGTTTTATCCGGCTCATAAGCGTAAAAAATGCGTATGCGATAACGACCTGCGTTCTTCACAGGGATTGTAACCGACGGCTTTCCCATATTGAAACCAAGATAGCTAGCAGCAGACAAGTAAGCATAAGTATGATCATAATCAATGTAACTTGTGTTTGTCAGGATTATGTCGCCAAAATAAACGCACTGATATTCGTCACTGATTGGATTAGCCATGATATAATCATGGTTCAGACACACTCGGGTGGGTTTGCGTCGGGCAGAGGGAGACAAATGATCTTGAAAGTTAGTATAGTCTGATGTCCAGTAAATTATGGAGCGTAGAGCCTCACATCCTGCCCCAGAATCTCCGTTCAGCTGGATGTTTGTGAGCAGAACATCCTTAAACATAATGTCTGCTTGTTCCGCCAGAGCTTCACTGTATTTCTTTAACACATCCTCTGCATACCCCCATGCTTTACCAAATATCAATGTATCAGCTAGAATGAAAAAATAGAGTATGCAAGAAAGAGCGCACACGATAGGCAATCGCCAATCTGGTGTCTTTTTAGCCGTATTGATGCTCAGAATACATAAACGTCGCAAAGCTGCGATTGCAATTTCATTACGATCCATAACTAAGTCTCTGGCATGTTCTGTCGGAGCCTTCTTCCATGATTGAATGGCATCCTGAAGGCTACGAGCATCTGCGCGAACAGCTTGATATTCGGAATCTAACCATTCTATCGTGTGTTGCACTAGTTCTTCTCTAATAAGTTCAATAATATCAGCTTTCTTTTTGGGATCTCCATAGTATGTATCATAAAGGTATTTCAAAACAACTCCGAGAAAGGTGATGGCAGGATCAATTGGTGAAAAAAAGCTGGTGTTTGCGCTAGACTGAGAAGGGATCATATTTTGCACTCGCAAGGTCAGTGTATACAATGGCACTTGTTCTGACTCTGCGAAAATTGGCAGAGAAGATGTTTTTATCATAATGTCACTCCATATAGCGATAAAAAGTATAAGGGTAGCCAGAAAATTATAAACACCAATGCTAATATACTGGAGCAATATTTCGGTGTGGCTTATAAATAAATACAAATAAAAAATCTTAATTTATGAACATCAAAAACCATTAAATATTATTATAATCGTTAAATTTAATTTTTATTTTAATCACATAACGCCATATGATTTTATTTATTTTCATTC